>SVSW01000016.1 GCA_015064095.1 Oscillospiraceae bacterium
CGGCGGTCTTTTCTGCGAAAGGATCTTTGGCCCGATGAAGGACGGCGCGTGCTCTTGCGGTAAGTACAAGAACTCGCACTCAAAAGAGGTCATCAAGTGCGAAAAGTGCGGTGTTGACGTAACAACAAAAAAGGTCCGTCGCGAGCGTATGGGTCATATCGAGCTCGCATCTCCCGTATCGCATATTTGGTATTTCAAGGCTATTCCTTCAAGAATGGCGCTGATACTCGACATTTCTCCGAAACAGCTTGAGCAGGTGCTCTATTTCGCTGAGAACATCGTTCTCGATCCCGGCGACACGCCGCTTGAGAAGGGAACCGTTCTCTCCGAAAAGCAGTATGCAGAGGCAAGAGAAATGTATGAAAACAGCTTCCGCGTCGGCATGGGTGCGGAGGCGATCCGTGAGCTGCTCCGTGAGATAAACGTTCAGGAGAAGTGCGCGGAGCTTAAAGCTGAGCTGCTCGTTGCAACGGGTCAGAAGAAGACCAGAGTTATCAAAAGACTCGAGGTCTTTGAGGCCTTCCGCAAGTCCGGCAACCAGCTTGACTGGATGATACTCGACGTCATTCCCGTCATTCCGCCCGATATTCGCCCGATGGTCCAGCTCGACGGCGGACGCTTTGCATCGTCTGACCTCAACGAGCTTTACCGCCGCGTTATCAGCAGAAACAACAGACTTAAAAAGCTCATGGAGATAAGAACTCCCGAGATCGTTATCCGCAACGAAAAGCGTATGCTTCAGGAAGCGGTCGACTCGCTCATCGACAACGGCCGCCGCGGTAAGCCCGTAACCGGTCCTTCTAACCGTGCACTCAAATCTCTTTCCGAGATGCTTCGCGGTAAGCAGGGACGCTTCCGTCAGAACCTGCTCGGTAAGCGCGTTGACTACTCCGGACGTTCCGTTATCGTTGTCGGTCCGTCGTTGAAGATCTATCAGTGCGGTCTGCCGAAGGAGATGGCTCTTGAACTGTTCAAGCCGTTCGTTGTAAAGCGTCTTGTTGAGATGCAGAAGGCGACGAACGTCAAGGACGCACAGAAGAAGATCGAAAAATCATACGAGAATCCCGCAGTTTGGGACGCTCTTGAAAATGTTATCAAGGAGCACCCCGTGCTTCTCAACCGTGCACCGACACTTCACCGTCTGTCCATTCAGGCGTTTGAACCCGTGCTCGTTGAGGGACGTGCAATAAAGCTTCACCCGCTTGTATGTACCGCGTTTAACGCCGACTTCGACGGCGACCAGATGCCGGTCCACGTTCCGCTTTCCTCTGAGGCGCAGGCTGAGGCTCGCTTCCTCATGCTCTCCGCCAACAACCTTTTGAAGCCTGTTGACGGTAATGCCGTTACCGTTCCGACGCAGGACATGATCCTCGGTTCTTATTACCTCTCGCTCGTCAAAGACGAGGAAAAGGGATCGGGACGCATCTTCCGCGACTTTGATGAGGCTACGATGGCTTATGAGGCGGGTCAGATCGGTCTGCACGCTCCTATCGCAGTCCGCCACACTAAGGTGATCGACGGCGTTGAGCGCACTCAGATGATCGGTACTGAGACCGTGAAGGACGAAAACGGAAACGATATCGTTCGCGTTAACCACGGTAAAAATGCCGTTACGCTCGGACGTCTTATCTTCAACCGTCAGATCCCTCAGGATCTCGGATTCGTCGATCGCTCGAAGGGCGACCGCGATTTCGATCTTGAGATCGCTTTCCTCGTCACAAAGAAAGAGCTCGGTCAGATAGTTGACCGCTGCATAAAGCATCATGGCTCTGCCGAGACCGCTGTCGTGCTCGACGCGATCAAGGAAATGGGCTACAAGTACTCGACGAAGGCAGCTATTTCGATCTCGGTCTACGATATGACCATTCCCGATGAAAAGAAGGATATCATCGCGCAGTCCGAAAAAGAGGTCGATAAGATCGCAAAGCACTACCATCGCGGTGAGCTTTCCGACGAGGAAAGATACAACAGCGTTATCAAGATCTGGGATAGAACTACGAATGACGTTAAGGACGCGCTCCTTCACAGATTCGATCAGTACAACCCGATCAAGATCATGGCAGACTCCGGAGCCCGTGGCTCGGTCAAGCAGATGTACCAGCTCGCAGGTATGCGCGGACTTATGTTTGCTACAAACGGTAAGGCTCAGGAGATCCCGATCAAGTCAAACTTCCGTGAGGGTCTTAATATACTCGAATACTTCATGGGTGCTCGCGGATCGCGTAAGTCGCTTTCCGATACCGCGCTTCGTACCGCAGACTCGGGTTACCTCACTCGCCGTCTTGTTGACGTTTCTCAGGACGTTATCGTTCGCGAGGAGAAGTGCGACACGACAAAGGGTGCATGGGTCAATGCTATCTTCGACAGATTTGAGAGATCCGAATTTAAGATTGCCGGAAACGATGAAAAGCTCGCAGGCAACTATGCTGCGGATCCTGTTCGCGATCCGAAGTCCGGCGAGATCCTCGTTGACGAGCTGACGCTCATCACGCCCTCGATGGAGAAGAAGATCCGCTCAGTGGGCGTTGAATCGATCGATATCGTTCCGAAGGCTCTTGAGCCTCTGACCGACAGAATTCTCGGCAGATATACAATGGGTCCCGTTGTTGATCCCACCACGGGTGAGGTCATAGCAGAGGACGACACGATGATCGATGACAAGATTGCCGCAAAGATCGTTGAGGCGGGTATTGGCAAGGTCTATATCAGAACGGTCATTCAGTGCCATGCAAAGCACGGTATCTGCGCTCACTGCTACGGTAACGACCTCGCATTCGGCAAGCCCGTTTCGGTCGGTGAGGCGGTCGGTATCATCGCTGCACAGTCGATCGGTGAGCCCGGTACACAGCTTACGATGCGTACCTTCCACTCCGGAGGTGTTGCAGGTTCCGACATCACTCAGGGTCTTCCGAGAGTTGAAGAGCTTTTCGAGGCTCGCGCTCCGAAGAAGGTCGCCATTATGGCGGAAAACAGCGGTACGGTATATGTCGCACAGGGCGAAACCGCCGGTGTTTACGAGGTCACTCTTAACTCCGATGACGGAGAGATCGCAAAGTATCCGATCCCGTACGGCATGAGACTTGCCGTTATGGACGGCGACCATGTTGAAAAGGGTCAGGCCCTTACTGAGGGTAACAAGAGCCCTGCCGACATCATGCGCATACTCGGACTCGATGCGGTTTATGAGTACCTCATCAAAGAAGTTCAGAAGGTTTACCGTTCGCAGGACGTTCGTGTAAACGACAAGCATATCGAGGTCATCGCACGCCAGATGACGAGAAAGATCAAGGTCGATTTCACCGGAAGCACAGAGCTGCTTGAAGGCTCACTCGTTGATATTAACGAGTTCGAGGAGCAGAACAACCTTGTTCAGGCTCGCATCGATGCGGGTGAAAAGACAGACGAGATGGGCAGCGAGACTGCCATCGCCGAGGGAACTCCCGTTCTGCTCGGTATCACCAAGGCTGCTCTTGCAACCGAGTCCTTCCTCTCCTCGGCTTCCTTCCAGGAGACTACCAAGGTTCTTACCGAGGCGGCTATCAAGGGCAAGGTCGACCACCTGCTCGGTCTTAAAGAAAACGTCATTATCGGTAAGCTCATTCCTGCCGGAACGGGTATGGATTGCTACCACGGCGTGACCGTTAAGGACCGCGAAAATGCAGATGCCGATGAGGCTGTTGTCTGATCGGTAATCAAAATAAAAGCAGCCGCCGTGCAGTGCACGGCGGCTGCTTTTTTTATTTGTTAAATTCGAAAAGCTCAACGTCTATCGTTTCTTTGTAAGTTGAATCTGAGCCGTTTATCTTGCTCAGTATAACGTCGGCAGCCTTGGCAGCCCAACCGTTATTTACCATTCCGACGCTTACGTTGTAAAAGGGAAGGGCAAGGTGCGAATTGATTGCATCAAAGCCTATAACGGCAAGCTCTTTTCCGTATGTGTTCCGAAGCTGTGGAGTTATAGCAAAGGCAATAACGTCAGAAAAAACTACAACCGAATCAAAAGCAAGACCGCTTTCCTTGATATCTCTTATGACGCTTCTTTCTTTTATTGCAATCGGATTGGTCTGCAAAAATCTTTCGTCGGACAGCTCTGTCCCAAGCTCGGAAAAAGCTTTTTTGAGACCGCGGAATCTGTTTGCGCCAGATTCGATATATCTGTAAGCGCCGATGTAGATCGGGGCTTTGTAACCTCTCTCTATCAAAAAGCGCCCAGCAAGATAACCGCTCTTTTCATCGTCGGCACAGATGTAATCGGTGTCAAAAGAGGCAAAGTAGCGTCCAATCAGCGCAAAGGGAATATCGAGCTTGTTCAGAAACTCTATGTTTGTAAGGCTTTTCTGGCAGGGGCAGATAAGTATTCCGTCTACTTGGCGGCTGTAAGCCGTGGTGATCGCCTTTTGCTCGACCCTTTCGTCTTCATTCGTGTTAAGAATAATGACCGAATAATTGAGCTCACGCATTTTGTCCTCTATCAGCTTTATCTGATAAGCGAGATGAGGGTTTGATATGTCGGGCACTATAACGGCGACGGTGTTCGTTTTGCCGGAGCGCAGAGATGCGGCCAGTCCGTTTGAAATATATCCGAGACGGCGCGCGGTCTCAAACACTCGAAGCTTGGTGTCCTCCGAAATATCGTCGACCCCGTTGAGAACGTGCGAAACCGTTCCGACCGTTACGCCAAGCTCGTTGGCTATATCTTTTAAGGTTACTTTCTTCATATAAATCTCCAAAATATGCTTCATAGTATATTTTAGCTTTTTTGAATAAATTTGTCAACAGCTATTGACAAGAATGTTTTTGTGTGCTACTATAACGATATAGTAGATAATAATTCAAGGAGGGATATATCTTTATGTATGCAGTAAACAATAAAGTTACTTTTGCGCTTTATTTCGGAAACCGCGGATTTTTCCCGGGTGAGCTTGTTGCGGGCGCGAGAGAGGAGATGATCAAGGCTGTTACAGATGCCGGATACGGTTATATCTGTATGGAAGAGGAGAAAACGAGATACGGAGCTATCGAGACTCCTGCCGAGGGTAAGGCTTATGCCGAGTTTCTTGAAGCTAACAGAGGAAAATTTGACGGAGTTATACTCTGCTTGCCAAACTTCGGAGATGAGAACGGTGCTTACGTTGCGCTAAAGGACGCCGGGGTCCCGATACTCGTTCAGGCTTATCCCGACGAAGAGGGACTTATGGACTTCGCTCACAGACGCGATGCAATGTGCGGAAAGCTTGCTATGTGCAACCTTCTCCGTCAGGCAGGTATCAAGTATACTCTGACCGAAAAATTCACTCCTCACCCGCTCAGCGAGGATTTCCGCCGCGATCTTATTCGTTTTGCCGGAATCTGCCGCGTTGTCAAGGGTATGAGCTCCTTTAATCTCGGCGCACTCGGTGCAAGATGCACCGCATTCAAGACCGTGCGTGTTGATGAGATCGCTTTTCAGCGTAAGGGCATAAATATCGAGACTATCGACCTTAGCGACGTTTTTGCTCGCGTAAAGAAAGTCACCCCCGAAAGAATTGCAGAGATCAAGGCAAGAATGCTCGAGATCACCGTGTTTGCCGGCTATCCCGAAAGTAAGCTCGATAATATGGCAAGGGTACAGGCGGCTTTTGAGGATATTGTCAAGGAATATAACCTTTCGGCCGTTGCCGTGCGTTGCTGGAACGAGTTTCAAACCGAGCTTGGGATCGCACCCTGCACGAGCCTCTGTCTTCTCAATGAGATCGGAGTGAGCGCGGCTTGTGAGGTCGATATTACCAACGCGGTAATGATGCGCGCACTGTCACTTGCTTCCAATGCACCCTGCATGCTTCTTGATTACAATAACAACTTCGCCGACGATGACAATAAGGCAATAATGTTCCATTGCGGCTGTATGCCTCCTTCTATGGTCGAGGGCAAGGGTGAGATAATTGAGCACCTTATGTTCAAGAAGTCATACGGCGCGGGCTCGGGTGTCGGCGTCAACAAGGGTAAGATCAAATCGGGCGACATCACCTTCGGAAGCCTTAAGACCGAGGACGGAAGGATCTGCTGCTTCACGAGCGAAGCAAAGTTCACCGACGATCCGATCGAGCCTGCATTTTTCGGAAGTGGCAAGGTCATGGAAAAGGAAAACCTGCTCGGTGTTTCGAACTACATGGCAACAAACGGCTACCGACACCATATCGCCATTACATACGGTAACTGCGCGGACATAGTCAAGGAAGCATTCGAGAAATATCTTGATTACGATATAGACGTTCTTTAATTTATAAGGAGATTTATATGAATAAGCTTGGAATTTTTATGAATTTTTGGGAGAAGAACTGGGACGCAGATCACTCCAAATATATCGCAAAGGCGGCAAAAATAGGCTTTGACGTGCTTGAGTTTCAGGCGCAGCCCCTGCTTGAGATGTCTGACGAAAAGCTAAAGTCCCTCAAGGCGCAGGCAGATGAGGTCGGCATCGAGCTTACATATAGCCTCGGGCTCGATCCCGCATATGATGTTTCGAATCCCGATGAGGCTATCCGCCTTGGCGGAGTCGATTACCTTAAGCGCATAGTTGAGCAGATCGGTAAGATGGACGGAAAGCTTCTCTCCGGTGTCAGCTATGCCGGCTGGGGAACCCCTCCCTACATACTCAACGATAAAAGACCTCTGCTTGAGAACAGCCTTAAGAGTATGAGAGAGATCATAAAGGTTGCCGAAAATAACGGAGTTACTTATTGTGTTGAAGCTGTTAATCGCTTTGAGGGGTGCCTTATCAACACCGCACAGGAAGCGCTTGACTATGCCGCACAGGTAGACAGCCCCAATATCGGAGTTCTTCTTGACACTTACCATATGAATATCGAGGAAAATTCGATCGGCGATGCTATAAGACTTGTCGGTGATAAGCTGATCAGCTTCCACACCGGGGAAAATAACCGCACCGCTCCCGGCCGAGGGCACCTCGATTGGGACGAGATCTTCGGAGCGCTTGCCGAGATCGGATACAAGAACCGCATCGTTTGCGAGCCTTTCGTTATGATGGGCGGGGAGGTCGGACGCGATATTCACGTCTTCCGCGATCTCGTTGCAGACACCTCGGAAGCCGCTATCGACAGAGAGGCAAAGTATATCCTTGATTTCGAAAAGGCAATGATGCAGAAGTATAATATGTGAGCTGAAAACACGGTAAAATAAGCCGTCGCTGCCGTTCTCTCCCAAAGTGTGGAAAAATGGCAGGGGCGGCTTTGATTTTTTGTGGTGTATATTCACAAAAAAAATCTAAAATCATTAAACGATTTGTGCAAAATGGAGAAATTTTCTCGGCAAAACCTCCGTTTTGTTGACAAGGAATTTCTAAAATGATATAATAGTGTGTCTGCGAAAATAGGGGGTAGTATGCCCTCTCGAATCGCGGAACAGCATTAAAGTTTCAGTGAAAGGAGGAACAAAATGCCAACGTTCAATCAGCTTGTCAGACAAGGCAGAAGCGAGAAGATCTACAAGTCCAAAGCACCCGTGCTTCAGAAGGGCTTTAACTCTCTGCAGAATGCTACAACTGACCTGAGCGCACCTCAAAAAAGAGGCGTTTGCACAAGAGTGTACACCACGAGCCCGAAGAAGCCTAACTCTGCTCTCCGTAAGATAGCCAGAGTACGTCTTACCAACGGTCTTGAAGCTACGGTGTATATCCCCGGTATCGGACACAACCTTCAGGAACACTCGGTCGTTCTCATCAGAGGCGGTCGTGTTCGTGACCTGCCTGGTGTACGTTACCACATCATTCGCGGAACTCTCGACGCTCAGGGCGTTGCAAACCGCAACCAGAGCCGTTCTAAGTACGGCGCAAAGGCTCCTAAGAAGAAATAATCTTCGGGAGTGACAGGTATCAGCATAATTTGCACACGTCTGATCGCAACTGAACTTTAATGTTTAAGACTTTCGTGCGCTTACAGAACAATGCTTTTGAGTACCTATGATTTCATATTTTTAATGAAGGAGGGAAGAACAGTGCCAAGAAGAGGTAAAATCGCAAAGAGAGATGTCCTGCCGGATCCTATGTACGGTTCGAAGCTTGTAACAAAGCTTATCAACAACGTAATGGAAGACGGTAAGAAGGGTGTTGCCCAGAAGATCGTTTACGATGCATTTGCAATCGTTGAAGAAAAGGTCGGACAGAATGCGCTTGAAGTATTCCAGGCTGCTTTCGAGAACGTAATGCCCGTTCTCGAGGTTAAGGCTCGCCGCGTCGGCGGATCGACCTATCAGGTTCCGATGGAAGTACGTGCAGAGCGCCGTCAGACTCTCGGACTTCGCTGGATAATCATCGCTGCCAGAAAGCGCTCCGAGCGCACCATGGCTGAGCGTCTCGCAAACGAGATCATCGATGCTAAGAACAGCGCGGGCGGAGCTTTCAAGAAGAAAGAAGAAACCCACAAGATGGCAGAAGCCAACAAGGCTTTCGCTCATTACAGATATTAATACCAAGGAGATCAAAATATGCCTAGAGAATATTCACTTGAGCATACAAGGAATATCGGAATCATGGCTCATATCGACGCAGGTAAGACTACTACCACCGAGCGTATCCTTTTTTACACGGGTAAGACCCATAAGATAGGTGAGACGCACGAGGGCGCGGCGACTATGGACTGGATGGTTCAGGAGCAGGAGAGAGGTATCACCATTACCTCCGCTGCTACCACTTGCTATTGGGCACGTTCCGATTTCCATGACAACCCCGCTTTGGCTAAGGCAAATACGCACCGTATCAACATCATAGATACACCCGGACACGTTGACTTTACCGTTGAGGTCGAGCGCTCGCTTCGCGTGCTTGACGGATCGGTTACCGTTCTCTGTGCCAAGGGCGGTGTTGAGCCTCAGTCTGAAACCGTTTGGCGTCAGGCTGACAAGTATCAGGTCCCGCGTATGGCTTACGTCAATAAAATGGATATCAACGGCGCGAACTTCTATCGCGTTGTATCCATGATGAAGGAAAGACTGCATGCCAATGCTGTTCCGATCCAGCTCCCCATCGGTGCTGAAACGGAATTTAAGGGTATTGTTGACCTTATGACCATGGAAGCCGACGTCTATTACGACGATCTTGGAAAAGATATGCGCGTAGAGCCCATTCCGGCTGATATGCTCGAGCTGGCACAGGAATACCACAATAATATGGTTGAATCCATTTGTGCAACGGACGATGATCTTATGGAAAAGTTCCTTATGGACGAAGAGATCACTCTTGACGAGCTTAAGGTCGCGCTCCGCAAGGCTACCATCGCAAACCAGATCGTTCCCGTTGTTTGCGGAACATCTTATAAGAACAAGGGCGTTCAAAAGCTGCTTGACGCAGTTATCGATTATATGCCCTCGCCGCTCGACATTCCCGCTATCAAGGGTGTTAACCCCGATACCGAGGAAGAAGTCGAAAGACCTGCTTCGGACGCAGAACCCTTCTCGGCTCTTGCGTTCAAGATCATGACCGACCCGTTCGTCGGAAAGCTTTGCTTCTTCCGCGTATATTCGGGTACTGTCGCAGCAGGCACAAACGTGTACAACTCCTCGAAGGATAAGCACGAGAGATTCGGACGTATCCTTCAGATGCACGCAAACGACAGAAGCGACCTCGACTGCTGCTACAGCGGTGATATCGCAGCTGTTGTTTCGACAAAGTACACCACCACGGGTGACACCTTCTGCGACGAAAAGAATCCTGTTATTCTTGAGTCGATGGAATTCCCGGAGCCCGTTATCAGCGTTGCTATCGAGCCGAAGACCCGCGCCGGTCAGGAGAAGATGGGTATCGCTCTTGCAAAGCTTGCTGAAGAAGACCCCACTTTCCGCACCTACACCGACGAGGAAACAGGTCAGACCATCATCGCAGGTATGGGTGAGCTTCACCTTGAGATCATCGTTGACAGACTTCTCCGTGAGTTCAAGGTCGAGGCTAACATCGGCAAGCCGCAGGTTGCATACAAGGAGACCATCAAGAAGACGGTCGACCACGAGTGCAAGTACAAGCGCCAGTCCGGTGGTTCCGGTCAGTACGGTCACGTCAAGATCATTCTCGAACCGAACGAGCCCGGAAAGGGTTACGAGTTCATCAACGCCGTCACGGGCGGTGCAATTCCGAAGGAATTCATCGAGCCTGTTAACCAAGGTATCCAGGGCGCTATGCGCTTCGGTGTGCTTGCAGGTTACAATGTCGTTGACGTAAAGGTAACTCTCTACGATGGTTCTTACCACGAGGTCGACTCTTCCGAAATGGCATTTAAGATCGCCGGTTCTATGGCGTTCAAGGAGGCTATGAGAAAGGCAGAGCCCGTGCTCACAGAGCCGATCGTCAAGGTCGTCACCATCACCCCCGAAGATTACGTCGGTGCCGTTATGGGTGACCTTAACTCTCGCCGCGGTGCTGTCCAGTCGATGGAGCCCGGCAACGGTGTAACCGAGATCACTTCCTTTGTGCCGCTTTCCGAGATGTTCGGATATGCAACGGACCTTCGCTCCAACTCGCAGGGACGTGCACAGTACTCCATGGAGCCCAGCCACTTCGCTCAGGTTCCGAAGTCCATTCAGGAAGATATCATCAAGGTTCGCGCCAGAAACAACTGATTTACTTTCAGTAAATAAAAATCAAAATTAAAAAATAATTCTAAACGGAGGATTTTCAAAATGGGAAAGGCTACATTTGAAAGAACAAAGCCCCACGTAAACATTGGTACCATCGGTCACGTTGACCATGGTAAGACCACCCTTACCGCAGCTATCACAAAGACCCTCGGTCTCGCAAACGGCAACGTTGAGTTCATGGCATATGACCAGATCGACAACGCACCCGAAGAGAGAGCAAGAGGTATCACAATCAACACCCGTCACGTTGAGTACGAGACTGACAACCGTCACTATGCTCACGTTGACTGCCCCGGACACGCTGACTATGTTAAAAACATGATCACCGGTGCTGCTCAGATGGACGGCGCTATCCTCGTCGTTGCAGCTTCCGACGGTCCTCTCCAGCAGACCCGCGAGCACGTTCTTCTTGCTCGTCAGGTTGGCGTTCCTGCAATCGTTGTTTTCATGAACAAGACTGACCTCGTTGACGACGAGGAGCTTCTTGAGCTCGTTGAGATGGAGATCCGTGAGCTCCTCTCTTCCTACGACTTCCCCGGCGACGATACTCCTATCGTTAAGGGCTCTGCTCGTACCGCTCTTGAGAGCGCAAACACCGACGTTTCTGCTCCCGAGTATGCTCCTATCCTTGAGCTCATGAATGAGGTTGATTCCTTCATTCCTACTCCCGAGCGTGCTTCCGACCTCCCCTTCCTTATGCCTGTTGAGGACGTATTCTCGATCTCCGGCCGTGGTACTGTTGCTACCGGTCGTGTTGAGCGTGGTACTGTTAAGGTTGGTGACGTTGTTGAGATCGTTGGTCTTAACGACGAGAAGACTCAGACCACCGTTACCGGTGTTGAGATGTTCCACAAGCTCCTGCCCCAGGCAGAGGCCGGCGACAACGTTGGTCTTCTCCTCCGCGGTATAGCTAAGGACGGCATCGAGCGCGGACAGGTTCTCTGCAAAGTCGGTTCTGTTCACCCGCACACCAAGTTCGTTGGTCAGGTCTACTGCCTCACTGAGAAGGAAGGCGGCCGTAAGAAACCCTTCGTTTCCGGCTACAGACCTCAGTTCTACTTCAGAACCACCGACGTTACCGGTAACATTCAGCTTCCTGACGGCGTTGATATGTGCCGTCCCGGCGATAACGTTGATATGACTGTTGAGCTTATCACTCCTATCGCTATGGAAGAGGGACTCCGCTTCGCTATCCGTGAGGGTGGCCGTACCGTTGGTTCGGGCGTTGTTTCCAAGATCATCGACTAATTTAATCGATACAATTAAATACGCCGACACTTCGGTGTCGGCGTATTTTTAGAAAGAAAATGAAAAAGAATTATACTAAAAAGCTTGTTATGACGGCTATGTTTGCAGCTTTTGCTTATGCTGCCATGTTCGTTATTCATATTAAGGTCGGTTTTTTGACTTTTGATGTCAAGGACGCGATCATCGCTATTTGCGCGATGATATTCGGACCTATTGCCGGCTGCGCGGTTGCGCTTCTCGTTGCGTTTGTCGAGATGATAACCGTCAGCTCAACCGGATTTTGGGGTTTTCTTATGAATTTTATCTCGTCGGCAGTATTTGCGGCAACATCAAGTACCGTGTATCGCTATATGCCGCGAGTAAAAAAGCATTTAAACGGCGCCATTATCGGGCTCTTTTGCTCGGTCTTACTGACGACGGGCGTTATGATGATCTTAAATCTTTTGATCACGCCGATCTATACGGGTCAGCCGGTTGCCGGCATTGCCGCCATGATCCCGACTTTGCTTTTGCCCTTTAATCTCATTAAATCCATAATGAACGCCGCTTTGGTGCTCGTGCTTTACAAGCCGATCTCAATGGCACTGAAAAAGGCCCGTATTATCGAAAGCACGGGTGAAAGTTATAAATTTGGCAAAACCTCGGTTCTTTTGGCTATCGTCGGAGGGCTGATAATAATAGGCTGTGCTGCCGTTTTCATTTTAGCCATGGGCGGCAAGTTCAGCTTGATATAAAGGGAAATATATGATAAGAGCAAAGAAAAATTTTATATTACAGGCGGTTCTTTGGGTGCTTCAGGGCTTGCTTGTCGGCATCGGAGCTATTATGCCCGGAATCTCCGGCGGCAGCTTACTTTATGCTTTCGGCATATATGCGCAGATGCTTGAGGTGCTTGCGAACCCCGTTAAGGGAATCAAAAAGCACTGGAAAATGCTCTCTTTTGTGCTTGCGGGCGTGGCTATCGGCTTTGTTGGCTTTGCGGCGGTCGTTGAAGCTTTGCTCAATTGGAACGAGCCGGTTGTTATTTGCGCCTTTGTCGGTCTTATAATCGGAACGCTTCCGAGCCTTTGGCATGAGGCCGGCGAAAGAGGAAGAAACAAGTGGTCTGTCTTTTCGCTTACCGTAAGCTTTATTGCCATTACTGCCATTTTTATCGTTTTTGAGCATTTTTGGCACGTCACGATTCCTCATAATACCTTTGGCTGGATACTTTGCGGTCTTATTTGGGGACTTGGATTTGTCGTTCCCGGACTTTCTTCGTCCAATCTCCTTATGTTCTTCGGAATATACAATATACTGCTCGGCGGGATCAAAGACTTGAATTTCTCGGTAGTTATTCCTTTCGTTCTTTCCGTGCTGGTCGTGTTCCTGCTGCTCTCAAAGGTTATGAAGCTTGTGCTTGATAAGTTCCATTCCGTTATGTCGCACTGCATTTTCGGATTTGTTTCGGCTACGACCATTATGATCTTGCCGTCGTTTAACACATCATGGACCAACATCGCCGTGTATGTGATATGCATTATAGGCGGAGCTGTGGCATCGTTCTTCTTTACGAAATTCAGCGACAAAATTTCCGAAGGGAAGGACGAGCTTGAGAAATCGGGAAAAACCACTTGACAAAAGCCCGATTTCATGTTAGAATATATCGAAAAATAAATAATCTTATCAAGAGTGGCGGAGGGACCGACCCCGTGAAGCCCGGCAACCTGCTTTTCGCAAGGTGCTAAATTCGGATAGATGAGGTACTGACAGCCGCTTCGGTGCCCCGAAGCGGCTTTTATTTTAAAATAACAGTAAAGGAAGAAATAAAAATGGCAAGAAGATTTTTTACATCAGAATCGGTGACCGAAGGACACCCCGATAAAATATGCGATAAGATATCCGACGCGATACTCGATGAGTGCCTGCGCCAAGACCCCATGTCGCGTGTTGCTTGCGAAACTTGCTGCACAACGGGCCTCGTTATGGTCATGGGCGAGATAACGACCGAGGCATACGTTGATATTCAGACTATCGTTCGCGAAACCGTCCGCGAGATCGGATACGACCGTGCAAAATACGGCTTTGACTGCGACAGCTGTGCTGTGCTTAACTCGATCCATGAGCAGTCGCCCGATATCGCAATGGGCGTTAATAAGTCCTATGAGGCAAAGAACGGCGAAACCGACGGACTTGACACCGGCGCGGGCGACCAGGGCATGATGTTCGGCTTTGCGTGCAACGAAACGGCGGAGCTTATGCCCCTGCCTATCTCCCTTGCTCACAAGCTTGCACTTCGCCTGACGGAGATACGCAAGAACGGAATGTTTACGTATCTGCGTCCCGACGGTAAAACTCAGGTGACTGTTGAATACGAGGACGAGCGCCCAGTGCGCGTTGATACTGTTGTTATCTCAACACAGCATAGCCCCGACGTTGATCTTGCGACGATTCGTGAGGATCTGATCGAAAACTGCATAAAGCCAATTATTCCGTCGGAGTTGCTTGATGAAAACACTAAAATATATGTCAACCCCACGGGTCGATTCGTTATCGGCGGGCCTGCGGGTGACTCCGGTTTGACCGGAAGAAAAATAATCGTTGATACATACGGCGGTTATGCTCGCCACGGCGGCGGCGCTTTCTCGGGCAAAGATCCGACTAAGGTTGACCGTTCTGCGGCTTATGCCGCAAGGTATCTTGCGAAAAATACCGTTGCAGCTGGTCTTGCATCGCGCTGCGAGATACAGATAGCTTATGCGATCGGCGTTGCAAAGCCCGTTTCGGTTATGGTCAACACGAACGGAACAGGCACCGTGCCCGACGAGAAGATCGCCGAGGCGCTTTGTTCACTTGTCGATCTGCGCCCCGCGGCTATAATCAACCGCTTCGGTCTGCGCCGCCCGATCTATTCGGGTCTTGCCGCGTACGGCCATATGGGACGCGAGGATCTCGCGGCTCCGTGGGAGCGCACCGATATTGCGGACGAGCTTAAAAAACTGTTTTAAGCGATGGCAGACAGGATCGCGGACGATCAGGGGCTCCTTGAGCTGCGCGGCAGTGTTGAGGGGATAATCTTTTCAAACGAAGAAAACGGATATACAATATGCGATCTCGGAACCGAGGACGGTGAGTTGATCACCGTCGTCGGTATTTTGCCGTACATAAGTGAGGGCGACACGCTTGCCGTTTACGGACGGTGGGTGCACAACCCGAAATACGGTCGCCAATTTTCTGCCGAAAGGTTTGAAAAATCTCTGCCGGCTGACAAGGCGTCGATGCTGCGGTATCTCGCCTCTCGCGCTATAAAGGGAATAGGACCGAAAACGGCGCAAAGGATAATTGACAAGTTCGGCGAGGACGCGTTTGACGTAATAGAAAATCACCCGGAGTGGCTTGCCGATATTTCGGGGATCTCGCGCAAAAAAGCAGAGGAGATCTCCGAGGATTTTCGCGAAAAGGCGGGCATGAGAAGTGCTATGATGTTTTTTCGCGACTTTTTCGGCGCGGGGACGACCGTTAAAATATTTAACAAATGGGGAAGTCGCTCCGTCGATATTGCAAAGAAGAATCCTTACCGTCTGTGCGATGAGATCGAGGGTATCGGATTTGAGCGTGCCGATGCTATGGCTGAAAAGCTCGGCCTTTCCGATATGACCGAGAGAATTGACTCGGGAGTAATATATTTACTCTCCCAAAACGAGCGAAACAACGGTCACACCTGCCTGCCGCGCGAAAAGCTTGCCGCTGCGGCAGCACAGCTGCTTTCCGTCGGCATCGAGGAAACCGAGGAGGCAATTTCACGTCAGCTGCGCGCCGATCGCCTCAAATATTCGCTTTTTAACGGAGAAAAATATATTTACAGAGCCGAAACCTATGCAGAGGAGAGCTTTATTGCCGAACGGCTCGTTTATCTTGACCGAGTTTGCGCCGCCATCAACACCGAAGATGTCGGACGCTTGATAATAAAAGCCGAAATTGAAAGCGGAATCGAATATGCGGCGCTTCAGCGTCAGGCTATATCCGATGCGCTTGTGTCGGGAGTGACAGTTTTGACCGGTGGACCCGGAACGGGAAAGACCACCGTTGTGCGCGCGCTTATTACGATCTTTGAAAATATGGGCTTTGATGTCGCGCTCGCCGCACCTACGGGGCGCGCAGCGAAGCGGCTTTCTGAGTCAACCTGCCGTGAGGCAAAAACCATACACCGCCTGCTCGAAATGGGATACGGCGGCGATGATGAACGCGCGCGCTTCATGCGTGACCGCGATAATCTTCTTGAAGAAGATATCGTGATCGTTGACGAGGCGTCGATGATCGACAATTCTCTTATGTGTGCGCTGCTTGAAGCGATCAAGCCCGGTGCGCGCTTCATAATTATAGGCGACGCCGATCAGCTTCCGTCCGTGGGTGCCGGGAATGTGCTGCGCGATATTATCGACAGCGGCCGTTTTTCGACTGTACGCTTGACCGAAATCTTCCGCCAGGCAGGGGAGAGCCTGATTGTTACGAACGCTCACAGGATAAATAAAGGTGAGATGCCGTGCTTAACTGTGAAGGACGCAGATTTCTTCTTCCTTGCGCGCCGGCATGACCGCGAGATCGCGCATACTATTGCGGATCTTTATGTAAATCGCTTGCCGCGAGCATACGGAGATGCCTGCCGTGAGGGGATCCAGGTCATTTGCCCGTCGCGGCGCGGTGGATCCGGAAGTGAGAGCCTTAATTTGCTGCTTCAATCGGTGCTGAATCCCGATGACGGCAAGAAAAAAGAATATAAATACCGCGATATCACTTATCGAGAGGGTGATCGCGTTATGCAGATACGAAACAATTACGATATTGAGTGGACGCGCGGTCGGCAGAACGGTATGGGCATTTTTAACGGAGATATCGGTATTATCGAGCATATCGGAAAGAACACAATGAAGATAATTTTTGATGACCGCGAGGTTGAATATGAGCTTTCCTTGCTTGAAGATCTTGAACCGGCATATGCGATAACTGTTCACAAAAGTCAGGGAAGCGAATATCCGACCGTTATAATTCCCGCGTGCTCGGCAGCTCCGATGCTACTCACTCGAAACCTGCTTTATACCGCCGTGACGCGCGCACAAACGCGAGTTATCGTTGTCGGCCGTGAGGATATAGTTGAAACCATGGTGCAAAATGACCGACAGATGCTCCGTTACACGGGCTTGCGGCAAAGACTTGTAAAAAATGAACATTAAATATGCGATTCGCGACTTCTTCTTTCCTCCCGTTTGCCCCGGCTGCGGCGAGGTGTTTGCCGCGAAATACGGTGAGCTCAACGAGCTCTGCCCAGAATGTGACTATGAATGGGTACGAAAAAAGTTCGAGATCTGCCGCGTTTGCGGCGAACGCTTTTCGGATTGCAGATGTGTGCCGAGGGCACTTGAACACGCGGGTGCGGCGGCACTTATCAAGCTCGTGCCGTATAACTCCCACCGTACGGTGTCAAACAATGTTATACTTTATATAAAGCGACACCGCGATGCACGCGTTATCGGATTCCTTTCGCGCGAGCTTTCCTCTGAAATCGAAAAATACATAAAAAAGCTTGGGATAAGAAAAGAAAGTGCGGTGATCGCGTACTGCCCGCGTCGGCGTGCCGCGGTCAACAAGCTTGGATTCGATCAGGCAAGACTTATAGCCGAGGGGCTTTCGATAAACACGGGTATTCCCGTGTCGCACGCGATCTGCCGCGCGACTTTCTTCTCAAGATCGCAGAAAAAGCTCGGTGTGCAGGGGCGTGCGAAGAATGTCAAGGGAGCTTTTGCACTGTCGCGCAAAGCAGACGTTAAAAACAAGACGGTTTTTATTGTTGACGATCTTGTGACAACGGGATCGACTATGAGTGAGTGTGTTCGCGTGCTGAAAAAGTCGGGTGCGGCGCTCGTCGTCGGCGTTTCTGTGGCTTATACGCCAAGATGAATATAAAAATTACAAAAGGCATTGCAATTTTTCTCGGATTATAGTATAATTAACATATATATGTGCTAAGGAGGGTTTATGTTCGATAATTTTAAAAAGATGTTCAGCAATGATATAGGCATAGACCTCGGCACGGCCAGCGTGCTCGTTTATGTTAAGGGTACTGGTATCGTTATCCAAGAGCCTTCGGTCGTGGCTATCGACACGACAACGGACAAGGTTCTAAACGTCGGCCGCGCGGCACAGCAGATGCTCGGACGTACGCCCGGAAATATCGTTGCGATCAGGCCCATGCGTGAGGGAGTTATCAGTCAGTATGAAGTCACGCTCAAAATGCTTCAATATTTCATTCGCCGCGCTTGCGGAAATATGTTCTTCAAGCCGCGCGTTATGATCTGCGTTCCCACCGGTATCACCGAGGTTGAGGAGCGCGCCGTCGTTGACGCCGCCAATCAGGCGGGCGCTCGGCAGACTCACCTTATCGAGGAGCCTATCGCTGCCGCTATCGGCGCGGGGCTTGACATATCCGGTCCGCGCGGAAACATGATCGTCGACATCGGCGGCGGTACTACCGACGTTGCCGTTATCTCGCTCGGCGGTATCGTGGTTTCGGAGTCAATTAAGACAGCAGGCGACAAAATGGACGAGGCTATTATGCATTATGTGCGCCGCAAATACAATATACTTATAGGGGAGCGCACCGCCGAGCAGATAAAGATCAATATCGGCGCAGTCTACGAGCACAAGCGTCCGAAGCAGATGAAGGTCAAGGGCCGCGATCTTTCGCAGGGACTGCCGCGCGAGATTGTTTTAAGCTCAACTGAAATGCTTGAGGCGCTGATCGACCCCATTTCCGAGATACTTGACGGAGTTTGCGCTGTTATCGAACGCACGCCGCCCGAGCTTGTGGGTGACATTCTCCAAAACGGCATTATGATGACCGGTGGCGGAAGTATGGTATACGGGCTTGATAAGCTTATAACCGAGGTTACGGGTATTCGCACCCGTGTTGCCGAAAATCCCGTATCCTGCGTGGCTATCGGAACGGGTGAGGCGCTTGAGCATCTTGGCAATATACCCGAGGGTGCGGTCAATTTCGCTCGCAATAGAAGATAATTAATGGGGATTTGGTTTCAAATCCCCTAATTTATGAGGTGTTTATGGAATATATCATTAAAGGCAGAAGACCCGAAAATGTTTTCAGATTTTTCGAGGATATTTGCGCGATACCGCACGGATCGGGCAACGAAAAGGGAATTGCAGATTACATTGAGGGCTTTGCAAGATCTCGCGGATTTTTATATACTCGCGATCACGTAAATAATATTTTTATCAAAAAGTCAGCAACAGCCGGCAGAGAAAACGAGCCGCCTATCATGCTTCAAGCGCATACCGACATGGTCTGCGAGAAAAACGAGGGAACAGAGCACGATTTTCTCACCGACCCGCTTGAGCTTTATATCGAGGACGGCTGGCTTCACGCGCGCGGCACGACACTCGGCGGCGATGACGGCATCGGTGTTGCCATAATGCTCGCGATACTTGACGGTGCGGTCGCATCTCACCCGACAATCGAGTGCCTTTTTACGACCTCCGAGGAAACGGGTATGGACGGAGTCATTAATTTCGATTTTTCGCAGGTTTCTGCAAGACGCCTCGTAAATCTTGATGCTGCCGATATAAGCACGGTCATTTGCGGCTGCGCCGGCGGCTTGCGTGCGGTTTTGAGCTTTGACGGTGCTCTTTCGGAGAACAAAAAGAGCGCAGTTACGGCCAAGATCGGCGGACTTGCCGGCGGACATTCGGGCGAGAATATAAATGACGGTCGCGCAAACGCAAACAAGCTCATGGGAAGATTCCTTTCAATGCTTGGCGAGCTTTCGATCGTTTCCGTAAACGGCGGCGGCAAGGTCAATGCGATACCGCGCGAGTGCGTGGCAACCTTTGCCATTGACGATGTTTCTTATATACAGTCACTTGCCGCGAGCTTTGAAGCGGAGATCAAAAACGAGCTTTCTGAGGACGACCGTGAGTTTTTTGTTCAAGTCACGCCTGCCGGCGTGCCGGAGCTCGCATTTTCCGAGGAGTTTTCCCGCCGTATTGTCAATATGATGGTCACGGTGCCAAGCGGAGTGCTCAAAATGAGCAATAAAGTTAAGGGGCTTGTTGAATATTCGCGTAATCTTGGAGTTATAAGGACCGACTGCGATAAGATCGAATTTTTATTCCTTGACCGTTCGGGCATTAATGCACAGCTTGATCTTTCTTGTCGCGAGTTTTCGGCTCTTGCCGAGCTTTTGGGGGCTGAACTCAAAATAGATAACCGCTACGGCGGCTGGGATTTTGCGGAAAAATCTCCGCTTCGCGAAAAATACAGCGAGGCTTTCCTTCGCGTTATGGGCAAGCCTGCGCAAGTTGAATCGATACACGCAGGTCTTGAATGCGGATATATAATTGAAAAAATACCCGATATGGATATCATTTCCGTTGCTCCCAATCTTGTGGCGATCCATTCGCCCGATGAGAGGCTTGATCTTTGTTCCGTTGAGGATATGTTTAAAATCATAAACGAGATGCTCGCAAAATAAAGCTTATTATTTCTAAAAAAAAAGAACGGCGCACTACCCTATGGGGTGTGCGCCGTTCTTTTTACAGGGGGTTGAATTATTTGAGGATATCCTTAAGCAATTCAAGAGTTTCCACGATATCCTTTGTCTGCTGGTCGCCCTTGATCTCACGCTCGATTATGTAGTTGCCCTCGTAGCCTAGCTCCTTTAAGCGGCGAATGACCTCGGGAAGATTTGCCATGCCTTCGCCAACCTTCACTTCCTTACCAAGCTCCATGCCGTTGGTGGGATAGAAGCCGTCCTTGATATGGGTGTCCATGACGTACTTGCCAAATACGGTGATCGCGTCGGCAGAGTTTGCCTTACCGTAGAGAATGAGGTTTGCAGTATCCATGTTAATACCAACGTTATCCATACCGAGAGCCTCGATCACGCGCAGAAGGGTAACGGGGGTCTCCTGACCTGTTTCAAAGAGGAAGTTGATGCCGCGCTCCTTGCACGCCTTTACAATGTAGCGCAGAGCTGCGATAATATCGGTGTACTGCGGATCGTTCATGTTTTCGGGAAGGAAGCCGACGTGCGTTGCAAGACGGGATACGCCGAGCTTTGCGGCAAAGTCCGCGCCCTTGACGAGATCTGCTATACGGTTCATGCGGTATGCGGGAGGAACGATGCCGAGCAGCATAGGACCTGCGGTAAAGTTCCACTCGCGGGGACCCGACCAGCCTGCCCAAAGGGTTGAGATCTCAACGTCATATTCCTTGGAAGCTGCCGTGAACTCAGCAGCCTTTTCGTCGCTGTAAAGCTCCATGTCCCAAACGGCGAGCTGGCAGCAATTGCAGCCTATGTCATGCACCTTTTTCATTTCGGTGAAAATGTCCGTATCGGGGTAAAGTCTAATCATTACGCCAAGCTTATTCATGTTTGGTTCTCCTTTATAAAAGATTACAAATTTGCGGTTCGTCTGTTGACAATTCTATTATATAACGCTATAATAAACTTGTCAAGAACACATTCTTGCGATTGATATCATTTTTTTGCGAAGGGAGATGGGGTAGTGAGTCTTTACGAGAGCCACAATCTGCAGGACCGCGAACTTCCTTTTATATATAAGGAGCATGTTGCGCGCTCCGCAGAGCACACCTTTGGGTCCTCAAACTGGCACGAGAACGTTGAGATCGTATACGTTTCAAAGGGGCAGGGCGCAATTTCCAACAACGGCCATACGCTTCTTTTGCGCGAGGGAGATATTGCCGTCATCAACGCCAATCATTTGCACTCATTTGCAGCAACCGATGGGGAAATGATATATCGCTACTTGATAGTTGACCGCTCGTTTTGCCTTGCCAACGGTGTTGATACGAATGCCGTGTCGTTTGAAATGAGGATCGAGGACGAACAGATCCGTGAATTGATGGAGCTTTTGCACGCGGAGTATTCGTCTGAAAACACCTCCTACCGAACGCTAAAAGTTCGATCCATCGTGCTTCGGCTTTTGGCACGACTTTGCGAGGCGCACAGCACGCCGATCGAGGCTGCGGAACGCCTTGATCACAGCGTTTCTTATGTCAAGCAGGCGATCGACTACGTACGGGCGTCCTATGGGAAGGATTTTTCACTTGACGAGGTTGCCGCATTCGTTGGAGTCAGCAAGTGCTACCTCTCACGCGAATTTCACAAATATACGGGATATACTTTCGTTGCGTACGTCAACCGCATGCGGTGCAAAATGGCGCAGCAGCTGCTTTCGGACACCAGGATCAGCGTCAGTGAGGTGGGGCGGCGGTGTGGCTTTGCGAACCGTTCTTATTTCGCAAAAAGCTTCCGCCGATATGTTGGAATGTTGCCGATTGAGTACCGCGCGCAGGCTCTTTCAAAGTCCTGAAATTTTCGGAAATAATTTTAAAAAACGGGTTGACAAAGGCTTTGATTGATGATAAAATTAGTCAAATTTAAGTGGGGATTGAGAGGATCTCAGTATGCTTATATTGAATCAGATACCGAAAACTGAAAAGCAATACACCGATTACTCGGTCACTGTCAACGGAAACGCGGTGGGACTGAACGAGGTTCGCGTGTCGGCAATTCCTTATAATACCTGGTGGCAGGGAATTCAAAGACCTTTGGATCAGACCGAGCTTGCAGCTATGCTTAAATTTGAGGCGGACGAGCCCGTTACCGTCACCGTTACCTATCCGAAAGCACCGCAGAAGGTAGTGGTACGACCGATGAGGAGCCGAGTCGAGGTGACCATCGAGGGCTGCACGGCAACCTTCGTTTTGCCGAGCTCGGGTGCCTATACCGTCGAAGCAGACGGAATACACAATGCACTGCACGTCTTTTTCGATCCTATAAAATCCTTTGAGGAATATACTAAGGGCGCAAAGACCGTTCTTCGCTACGGCGCGGGCGTTCACTGCGTCGGTCGTGTGGAGCTTTTCTCCGATACCACCGTTATTCTTGACCGCGATGCGTACATTTACGGCTCGTTCCTTGCTATCAACGCCGAAAACGTGACGATCTGCGGATACGGCGTGATCGACGGAAGCCTTGAAGAACGCGTGACGGAAGATCATCTTATTCCACAGGATTTCCATGCGCCGATTCCGTATGAGCGCGAGGAGCTTCTTGACTTTTTGACACGTGAACGTGTGCTTAACGGCTGTATTCGCTTCTACCGCTGTAAAAACGTGCGCGTTGAGGGCGTTATCATGCGCGACAGCTCAACGTTTTGCCTTACCCCCGCACAGTGCGACGGTATCTTTATCGAAAACGTTAAGACGATCGGCATGTGGCGGTATAATTCGGACGGAATTGACCTTTTCAATTGCCGCAATGCGGTCATTCGCGGTTGCTTCTTACGCAATTTTGACGACTGCATAGTGCTCAAAGGCGTTTGCGGCTGGGACGACCTGGATATGGAGAATATTCTTGTTGAGGGCTGCATTATTTGGTGCGATTGGGGGCAAAGCCTTGAAATCGGTGCAGAAACCAATGCGCCTGCATTTCATGACATTCTGTTCCGTGATTGCGATTGTATCCATTCGTGCACTGTTTGTTGCGATGTCCAGCATAATAATCGCGCAGATGTTTACAACGTGACATTCGATAACATACGTTGCGAGTATACCGTGTATCAAATGCCAAAGCTGTTGCAGGAGAGAATGGATATTCCGTATAATCCAAACGCTCCCTTGCGCCACCCAAGACTGATGGCGGCACCTATCTATAACGAGGGCCGGTATTCCGAGGACGGCTTGAATGGCTCGACGCACGACATTGTGTTCAAAAATATTCATGCATTCACGGACGGCGACGGGATCGTGCTTCCCCCGTCGATCTTTGTCGGTGTTGACGACGAGCACACGGTCAGCCGAATCCGTATTGAGAACATTACGCTTGACGGACGCAGATTATCCGCTGAGGAAATTGAGCTGAAAACCAACGACTATGCTTTTGATATAACCGTAGTGTGAAAAGAGGATATGCTCTGTGTATAAGACACTAAAAAACAGAGCCACTCAATTTTGAGTGGCTCTGCTTTTTTCATTATTAGGCATTGCCTTTCTTGCGGTTTTGCAAAATACCGATTATCGCTGAGATGATGGCAACCGTTTCGTAGATGCTGCCGCCGACAGATCTTGCAAAAATGTCATAGGTAAGCACCAGAGGAGAGGTGACAAGTATGCTCTTTCGAACGCTTTGTGAATCGGAGAAGGACATACAGTATGTGCTGATACCGATTCCGAGGATCGCAAATACAGAGTACCAAGCCTCCCAGGTCAAGGCGCATGCCGCAACCTGTATTACAACAAATAAGATGGGAATGATCTTGCTTTTTACGCCTTTTTTGATCCGATAATCGTAGGAGAGATTGCGCACGATGTTGATAAAATTAAGCGCCATTCCGACGTATGCTCCGATCAGAAGATAGTGTATGCAAAAAACTGCCGCCGTGGCGCTTTGAACGAACAGGATCTTTCTCTGAGTGCGCATTTGATAGTTGAGAAAGCCGAGTATAATGGCAACGATGCCAAACGCTTGCCCTATTATCCACGCAACGCCGTTGGCGTTGGTTAATTGTTGAAAATATGTAAGAATGGTATCCATTATACACCTCAAAAAGAAATTACAGTTTATTTTATCACAAAGGCCTCGGTTTTACAACAGAAATTTGAAAAATGCGTTTTGAAATTCCGTTCGGCGTAAAAAAGATCCCCGCATAAGCGGGGCTCTTTTTTTGGTTTATTCGGTTGCATTATAATATTTTATGAGCTTTTGGGCATCTGCCGAATTTTTCTTTATCCCGCTTGCGACCAAGGAAATAAGCGCAGCTCCGTAAGCTGCTTCTTCGTTATGTGCCGGTATTTTCAGCTTGGCTGAAAACTTGTTTTCTGCCGAGCGGATAAGTAATTGATTCTTTCTTATGCCGTTGCCGGTTCCTACGATGCCGTTGCGGCGTATGCCCATTTTTACATACATTTCATAAAGCTCCGTTATGATGCCGTCGAGAACTCCGCAAACAAGCTCTCCGCAGCGGAAATTTTCAACGCCGATATTAGTCACAGAGCCTCTTATAAAAGCATTGTCTCTTGTGCCGCCAAATCTTGTATCCACTTTTAGTGACGGTTCGCCGACTGCCGTTGCCATTTCTTTCATTATGTTGTAAACCGTGTCGTCGTCCGATATGTTGGCATAGCCGAGTATCTCACCTACAAAATCCTTTAAGAGGGAATATGCTCTGCCTCCGCACAACGCGGCACCGACGGCGAGATATTTGTTATCAAAATACGGTCTTATCTCAATTCCGTCGCATGCAAGAGGGGTGTCACATATTACGGAAATTTGGCTTCCCGTTCCCACGTTTATAAGCAACTCGTCCTCGTCGGTAAGAGCAGAAAAAACGCTCGCCTGGTTGTCACCGACCGCAATGCTGACGGGAATATTTTTATACTCACCGAGTATTCTGCAATCGCTTGCCGTTTCTGCATCGCAGTCACAGGTAAAGCGGTTTTTTTGCATATCAAAGCAGCCGAGCGACGCGGCGTTGCTCGTGTGGATCAACGGCTTTTCTCGGCCGCAGAGCCTCATCGCAAGATAGTCACCTATCGTGCAGAGGGCGGCGGCGTTTTTCGGCACCTCTCCGTTTATTCGGTTGTAAAAATCGGTTACGTTTCCGTATCCCGAAAAGCTTCCCAGGGCTTTTGCATATGTTGAGCCGCAATATTCAAGATCGCCTCTGCCGTCCTGCCACGTATAAAGATCGCTGACAGCTGCTCCTCTTTTGTCCGTGTAAACAATGCCGTGCATCTGTCCCGTTATTCCTATTGAAACGGTTTCGGTGTCGATCAGGGTGTCAAGAATGCCTTTGGCAATATCAAATATTTTTTCTACCGACTGTATTTTCTCCCACGGTCTTTGAGTTTTTATAAAAGCATTGCTGTTTTTCCCGATAGATCTCAAAATGCTTCCGCTTTCAATATCTACCGCAATCCCGCATATACTCGTTGTTCCGATATCTATTCCGATAGCGTTCATTGCAAATCCTCACAGCTTTTTGAATTCCAAGCTTCCGCTTCCGTCCGGCACGGCTTCAAAAAGGCACAGCGTGCCGCCGTAGTACCGCTCGGCGCAATCCTTTTTAAACGCGGCGAAGATTATCTTGCCGTTGAATTTTGCGGATTTCGGAACGATGTATTCTCGGCTGAGGACAAAATTATCCTTTGGAGCTATCCAAGGACCTCTTTTGTTCTCGGAGAAGAAGTATCTGTTTACGCGCTCAGGATCTCTGTAGCTGAGATACCAAAGGCCGTCCTTTTCGAAGAAATCGGGGCAGGCGGGCTGATTTCTCGTTGTGGATTCAAATTCCACAAGAGGCGTTCTGTCTTCCCAATTCGTAAGGTCCTTCGAAACAAAATCCGAGATGATCCCGTGGAATCCGTCATCTCTCTTTATAGACGTGGTAATGAGCAGATGATAGAGCCCCTCATCTTCGTCGTAGTAAGCGAACGGGTCTCTTGCGGAAACAGGCTCATAGGGGGGCTTTAACAAGAATGAATCCTTGCTTCTCGTAAAATGTATCAGATCCTCGGAGTCCGCCCACATAACCTTTGCAGGTGATTTGTCCGTCATGCGTATGCAGAAAAACGCACGGTAGATATTTCCGAATTTAATGACAGAGCCCGTGCAAATGGAGCCCTCGTTTTCGTCTTCGATGCATATAGCGTCGGGGTGTTCGTCCCAGTGCACGAGGTCCTTTGAGGAAATGTGCGCCCATTGATGCGCTCCGAGTATCCACTTGCTGTGATGTCCTCTTCTGTCACGCAGATAAAAAAGATGGAAGGTATCGCCGTCGACGTACGGCATACAATCACCCGCAAACGAGTTGTAGCCCTTTGGCTTCCAGCCCCAAATACCCGTAAAGCTGCTCACGACGTTCGGCTGCACCGGACGGGGCGTTGCACCTTCCTTGAGCTCCGCTTCCATCTCGCAGAGTACACACTCGCAGGGGGCGATCTTACCTGCAGGCCATTCCTCGTCACGCACCTCTCCGTTGACGAAAAGAATGATCTCGTGCGGAGCGTACGATAAAACGATCTCATCGTTCGGATCGGTGATCTCTGCCATGAGAGTTAAGGGCTTTATATTGAAATCGAGCTGCAGGGAAACGATGATCCTGTCGTAGATCAAAAGAACGTCAACGCAGGGGACATCGCCTGCGGAAAAGCGAATCCTTTTTTCTTCAAGAGGGCCGGGACAAATCTTCAAAGTCCAGCTTCCGCTCGGAAGTCTGTTACCTATATTTAACATAAAAATTCCTCCGAAAACATATTCTTAAAAATTTTAACATACACAGAAAACTTTGTCAAGTTCTTTTGGGGGAAATTAGCGTTTTATAAAGGTAAAAAAGATTCACAAGCAGAGTGCTGTTATCTTATAAAAATATTGGGCACATCACGGGGCAAAAACCCAAAATGATGTGTCCAACTTTTTTATTTAGTTTAATTTGTGCTATGGGCGGGAGCCCGCCTTGCCTGCAGGCGCGTGCCTGCTTATTTGCTTGCCTCTTCGATAGCGACAGAGCAAGCGACGGTCATACCGACCATCGGGTTGTTACCTGCGCCGATAAGTCCCATCATCTCATTGCAGTAGGCAACTTTTAAGAGCTTCAGAGCGGGGAGACTTTCTGAAAAGTCTTGTTATTATAAGACTTAAGGAGCTTTTGAACCACAAAATCATATTCGCCGAACACATCATATTCAGTTTTCCTGAAAACATTATACCGCGTTTTGATGTTTCCGTAAATGATGTAGCTAAAGAGTTTGCAAAAATGTTGCGTTTTATAGACTTTCAAGAAAGGTAAGCAGGAGAGTTTTTTGTTTAGGGGATAGCTTAGCAAAAGCCGTCGCCATTTCATCTGCTTCAGATTCTTCTTCAAAAAACTCCTGCATAGATATACTCATCGCGTCACATAAGAGCTGAAGATGACCAATGGTAATATCAGCTTGTCCAAGCTCTACTCGTCGTAAGTGTGTCTGGGATACACCTGCTCTTTCCGCTAAACCGTTTTGAGTCAACCCACAGCTCTCTCTTAACCTAATAATTCTTTTACTAACGTCCATACTTTCTCCCCCTGTTAGTCTTATAAGAACATTCTAACACAAAACCCGCAGAGAAATTATTTGTATAAGGTTGACAAATTAGTCTTTTAGTGTTATAATATGAAATATCAATCGGAGTTTGCGTTTTTCGGTAGTGTTGATTTATTGGAAGTATTAGTTATATTGGAGGAATATTTAAATGGTTGAATCATTAATTATTGGAGCATTATCTTCATTAGTTATTAGCGGTTTTTATTTTCTTTTTAAAAAACCGACTAAAAAAATCCACGCATACATACAAAATGCATTTCTTATTTTACTTGCTATCGTTTGTTTACTTGCACTTATTGCTTCATTTACAACAATTGACGAACATGCTATCTCATCATTGCCGGCGTTGATAGTTGTGATACCGGGGGGATATTTTATCATAAGAAAATTATACAAGAACATTCGGCAACTAAATAATAATGAATTCGAAGAATAAATATTATCGTTAAAGTATATCTTTGCACATAAAACAAATTGGACACATCACGGGGCAAAAACCCAAAATGATGTGTCCAACTTTTTTTATTGATTTTGTTTACAGGGACGTGCAATGCACGCCCCTGCGGAAGTCTTATAAATCAAGGCTTATTTCAGTGCCTCTTCGATAGCGACAGCGCATGCGACGGTCATACCGACCATCGGGTTGTTACCTGCGCCGATAAGTCCCATCATCTCAACGTGTGCCGGAACGGAGGACGAGCCTGCGAACTGTGCGTCCGAGTGCATTCTTCCGAGTGTGTCGGTCATACCATAGGAAGCAGGACCTGCTGCCATATTATCGGGGTGGAGGGTACGTCCCGTACCGCCGCCCGAAGCAACGGAGAAGTAGCTGACGCCGTTCTCGACCGCCCACTTCTTATAAGTACCTGCAACGGGGTGCTGGAAGCGTGTGGGGTTGGTGGAGTTACCTGTGATCGAAACACCGACGTTTTCAAGTCTCATGATAGCAACACCCTCGGGAACGCTATCGGAGCCGTAGCACTTAACAGCGGCGCGTGCGCCGGTGGAGAAGGGCTTTTCCTCAAGGACCTTTACTTCCTCGGTGTAAGGATCGAACTGGGTCTTGACATATGTGAAGCCGTTTATTCTCGAAATGATATAAGCTGCGTCCT
>SVSW01000017.1 GCA_015064095.1 Oscillospiraceae bacterium
GGTCCATGAATGCGCCGGGGTCGCCCTCGTCTGCGTTGCAGCAGACATACTTCTTGCCGCCGTCCTGAACGAGCTTGCGAGCGAGATCCCACTTTCTTCCGGTGGGGAATCCGCCGCCGCCGCGTCCGCGGAGACCGGAATCAAGAATGCTCTGAATAACGCTTTCGGGCGTCATTTCTGTCAGAGCCTTGCCGAGTGCGGAGTAACCGTCTCTTGCTATGTATTCATCGATATTTTCAGGGTTGATAACACCGCAGTTACGAAGTGCTACGCGGTGCTGCTTCTTATAGAACTGAGTATCAGCAAGCGAAGTAACGACATGGTGATCGCCTGTCTGCTCGTGGTACTCAAGTCTTTTTACGGGACGTCCTTTGAGCAGGTGCTCCTCAACGATCTCCGAAATATCCTCGGGCTTGACCATGCTGTAGAATGTGCCCTCGGGGTAAACGATCATGATAGGACCAAGAGCGCAAAGACCGAAGCAACCGGTAATGACTATCTTGATCTCTTCTTCAAGACCCTTAGCGGCGAGCTCTTTCTCAAGCTCTGCCTTCAGCGCAAGGCTTCCGGACGAGGTACAACCGGTTCCTCCGCAGATGAGAACATGTGAACGAATCATCTTATTTATCTCCTTTAGCCTTATTTGTTTCCTATGGTGTATTCCGAAACGGGATTGCCGCCCTTGAGGTGCTTTTCAACGACCTCGGCTGCCTTCTCTGCTGTCATCTTAACATAAGTGACCTTGTCCTTACCGTCCTCGAAGATCTCGACAACGGGCTCATACTGGCAAATGCCAATGCAACCTGTCTGTGTAACGATGACCTTTTCGGAAAGACCTGCTGCGCCAACGCCCTCCACGAAAGCGGAAAGAACGGGGCGAGCTCCTGCTGCGATTCCGCAGGTTGCCATACCGACGACGACACGGATCTGACCCGAGCCCTCACGCATGGCGACTTTATCTTTCATTTTTTCTCTGATTGCCGCAAGTTCAGCTAATGATTTCATTGCTTTATTTCCTCCAAATTTTATTCATATTGTTGCGAAAGGTATTCCTTCAGCCACGAGAGTATCTCAGGCTCCGAAAGGGATATTCCCTCTCCGAGCACCTCGCGTACCTGTGCCGTATCAAGCTCGACATCGAGTGACGGCGTTTTGTGCCGAAAAACATAATCGATTTCGGGGTGACCCTGAATTATCACACACATAGTAGAGACCATATCGCCGACCGGCGTAAAGTCTATGTTATCCGTGTAAAAGGTTGCCCGTACGGTCGTGCCGTGATCGTCCTCGGCGGTTTTTGATTCTATGTGCAGCTCCCCGCCCGCTTGCTCTGCTGCAAGCCTTAAAAGCGGAATCCCCATTCCGACCTTTCTGGTGGTTCTCGTCGTGTAAAACGGATCGCGAACGCGCTCGACCGTCTGCTCTGACATTCCGCAGCCGTTGTCGGCTATTGTAAGTGTCAGAAGTCTTTTATCGTCTTCGACAAGAGAAATAAGTATATCGGTCGCGCCCGCTGTGATCGAATTTTGCACGATATCAAGCACATTAAGCGAGAGCTCTTTCATAAATCAGTCTTTATATTTTGCGAGGATATCGGGAATATCCTTTGTGGTCAGTCTGCCGTAAACGTCACCGTTGATGGTGAGAACGGGAGCAAGACCGCAAGCGCCGATGCAGCGCGATGCTTCAAGCGAATACTTTCCGTCAGCAGAGGTGCTGCCGTTTGCAACGCCGAGTTCCTTTGCGATCTCATCAAGCAGATCGCCGGATCCCTTAACGTAGCAAGCGGTTCCGAGGCAAACGGAGATCGCATACTTTCCGTTGGGATTGAGCTTGAACTGAGCATAGAAGGTTACGATACCGAATATTTCTTCAAGCGGCGTTCCGGTTTCTCTTGCGATGATCTTCTGCACTTCAATGGGAAGATAACCGTAGATATCCTGAGCCTTTTGAAGGATAGGCATCATTGCGCCCTGCGTGCCTTTTAATTCGGCGATAACCGCAAGGAGCTTTTCTTCCTGCTCCTTTGTACCGTGAAAATCAACGGTAGTCAGTGACTTTTTCATTTTTGGATTCCTCCTGAGTTGATATTTTTTTAACAATAAATAACATATTAAAAACACCCGTTTTTCGGATGCCGGCGGCTATGCCGCATATCTAACCTATTATATAATAAAAACCTTAATTTGTCTATACCTTTTGTAAAATTTCCGTATTTTAGGCAAAAAATTAACACTTTATCGACATTCTCCGCGCAACTTTGACACAACTGCGCGTCTTATATCCTCCTCGCTGTCGGAATCTGCCGAAATATCAAGCTCGCACGGCTCGCCGACAAGTCCGTCAAGCTCATGAGAATCCGAGTCCGTGACGAGGATCATATTTTTCAGTATCGGGTAATTTTGACAAAGCTCGGGGATCTTTTCCCTATTTTTGACCTCAGCGGCAAAAAATCCCGCCTCGGGCGGTATATCGCCGAGCATGGCGATGATACTGCTCGCCGGCTTTTCGATATGCGCAGGATATGCAGCACCTCCGCGCGAAAACACTTCACGCGCCGCAGTGATGATATCAAGATCCGTAGCAGGTATCAAAAGGTCCTCGATCTTCCCTATCACCTCATCGTCCCCATTCATTATCAGCTGCTCGCCGAAAATATCCGGACGGTTTTTTATCTTCATTCGGTTTTTATCCACGAATTCATCAAATTCAAGTGCCGCCTCAAGCGTTGGAAAAAGGCAGACCATATGTATGTCCTCAGCCGTTGTCAGCTCCATTCCGGGGATCGGAACGATACCAAGACGACGGCAAGCCTCGAAAAATGCGGGGCAATTTTTTGAGGTATTATGATCGGTCAGCGCAATAACGGAAAGTCCGCCGAGCATAGCCATTCCGGCGATATTGTTCGGCGTCATATCCTCTCCGCCGCAGGGCGACAGACACGAATGAATGTGCAGATCGTATTTTACTTTCATTTTAAATGAATTTTGACGCGGCAAGTGCCGTCTCATATGCCGGAAGCTTTGAGCGCAAAAGGTTTATTCCCTGCGCCTCTGCGCGAACGATGATCTCGTGATTGATCTCCGCCCCCTCGGCAATGACCACAGCCGCGACATCTGAAAGCGAAGCCACGGCAATAACATTTATGTTTGTCATAATTGTGATCCACAGATTGTCGCATTTTGCGCGACCCATGACCCAGCTGAGAAGATCTCCGATATATCCGCCAAAGATCTCTCTGTCGGGATCGGGCATAGTCAGCACCTCAAGCTCAAGCTCTCTGCAAAGTTCTTCCACCTTCATTTGCTTTCTCCTCCTGTGCCTAACTTTTGCCGCATTCTTATAATACAGTCACTGATCGACGCCTCCCCGTTTACTATATCCTCGGCGAGTGCGCGGCAAGTGGGCGCGCCGCATGATCCGCAGTCAAAATCGCAAAGATCCTCTGCGATCTTTTGAATCTGCGTCATCTTTTTCATCGCGGTCGTGCGGTCGGTATCAAGGCTCATAACGGGCAAATAATCAATTTCGCTGTCCCAAAGCACATCGTCGGGAACGCTTCCGTCCGTCGGCATTGATGAAACATGATTGAGCGACACGGGCAAATAGCGGCGCAGACTTTGCAGACGCGTCTTTGCAATATACGGGTTCTCAACAGTCAAAGCTCCGCCGACGCAACCGCCGTTACAGGCGTTAAGCTCAACGAACTCAATTCCGCGAATGTTCTCCTTTTCGATCTCATCAAGCACGTGTATGACGTTTTCGATGCCGTCTGCCGCGAGATATTTATCATTCATGAGCGCAGACGACTCACCGCCGGAGCCGGCCCAGCTGATTCCGATAATACCGGATCGCGAGGCGATCGTGGGATTATCTATCTTATTCATCTCGGACACGAGCATAAAGTAAAGATCTCTCATGGCAAGAACTCCGTCGATCTCGCTCTTTTCAAGACCTATCGGATTTTTCGCATACGACACCTTTGCAGGGCACGGCGAAATGAAGAGCACGCAAATGTCCTCTTTTTTAAGATCGGGGTGCTTTTTGATAGCTTCCTCTTTTGCAAGGCGTGCGGCAAGCTCCACGGGCGGCAGCAGCGGAATGACATTGTCAATAAGGCTCGGGAATCTCACGCTTATAAGCCGTACGACAACGGGGCAAGCGGAGCTTATCACGGGCTTTACGATATCGGGATTTTTCATATACTGGCGCGTGTACTCCGATACGAGCTCGGCGGCACGGGCAACCTCAAAAACGTCGTCAAAGCCGCAGCGGTAAAGACCGCTTATTATGTAATCGATATCCTCGAGCTTGTCGAACTGACCGTATAACGCCGGTGCGGGAAGCGCGATCTTATATTTGTAATCTTTGAATTTGTCAAGGGTGTCGTATATCGCACGCTTTGCCTGGTGCGGGCAAGTTCTGATACACTCGCCGCAGTCGATGCATCGCTCGCTTTTTATCACGGCTTTGCCGTCGCGAACGCGGATCGCCTCTGTCGGGCATCGCTTGATACAATGCGTGCAGCCCTTGCACAGATCGGTCTGTAATGTGACCGAATGATGTACTACATTCATGATCTTCTCCAATAATTAATTGACCGAAAAGCTCATCGTAACGGTAGTTCCCCGTCCGAGCTCGGTCTCTATCTTCATATCATCGGAATATCTTTTCATATTGGGCAAGCCCATGCCTGCGCCAAAGCCAAGCGAACGGATATTATCCTTCGCGGTTGAAAATCCCTCTTGCATCGCAAGATCTATATCGGGAATACCGGGGCCGGAGTCCGCGAGAACGACCTCGATTCGGTCGTCCCATACATTAACATCGGCAGTACCTCCGTTTGCGTGTATGACCATATTGATCTCGCCCTCGTACATTCCGACCGACACGCGGCGGATAGTCTCGGCATCAAAATTAAGCTGGCGCAAAAGCTTTTTGACCTGAACGGAAGCCTTGCCGGCAGATGTAAAGTCGTCTCCGTCTATGGCAAAATGAAAATTAATGGCTTCACTCATGGCCTCTTACGCTGCCTCCTCGAAGTCCGTTTTCATAAAGTCTTCCGCAAGCGACATACATGCGCTCATCTGTCAAAAGAAGAACTATTCCGCTCTCGCGTGCAAGCTCAATGACCTCCTCACCGGGCTTTTTGCCACGAACGAAAACGATGCATTTCATATCCATCATCTCCGCGGTGCGAACCACCTGAAGATTGACAAGTCCGGTAAGAAGCACAGCCTGCTCCTTAACAAAAGCGAGCACATCGCTCATCATATCGCTTCCGCAAGCGGAATGGACCTCATTTTCGATCATGTCCTCGCCGTAAAGCACCTCGGCATCAAGAAGCTCGATAATTTTTGAGATTTTCATTGATTATAATCCCCTTAAAAATAAAGTTTTCACGAATTTTATGTTCGGTACATATAATTATACTACATTTTGCGAAATTTGTCTACATTAAACATAAAAAAAGAGCCTTTCGGCTCTTTTTTTATTTTATTTTTTCGCAAAGTAAGCAATACTATATTTTCTTGCTCAGCACAAGATTCAACCCAAGCAAAAAAACCGTTACGCACACGGCAGAACCGAGAACGGCGTTCATGATCACGATCTCCGCTTCAGTCATTCCCTCAAACGATACGAGCATGGAGCGTTGCAATGCGAATATCGAAACAAAGGCATCGGCAAAGGATATGTTTCGTAGAGTGACGAGCGTTGCCGATGTACTGCGGCGGGCTTTTATGAACTTTACCGTCGCGAGCGTGATCCTGGTAAAGGCATAAGCCGCCATTGCTATCATCACGATCATATGAAGCCTTTGTCCCCTATCTCGCACCACCGAAAGTATAACGGTTCCGATAAGCGGTATTGATAGTAACATCAGCATACACCCCGTAAACTTGGCGATAAAACGCTCTTTTGATTTGGAGCGCAGCACCGCAAAGCGAACGATACTCAAAATAAAGTAATACGAACCAAGAGTTAATGACCACCACGAGCTTGCAATCGCCCCCGTTATAAGATGATAGGCTGCAAACGATATGTTGAACGCCAAGCCCGCAAGAGCGAATTTCAGGGTTCTATCCATTGATATCTCTGTTTCCCATTACACAATCGGTGATGACCTTAATAACCGTTGACATATCGTCAGAGCAGTTCCCTTCAAGCCACTCCATAATAATGGCAAACACACCGGTTAGATAAAATTTCGTCACATAGGCACGCTCGGGCTCGGGAACGCAAAAACGGGCAAGTATGGGACTAAAAATATGCTCAAACATTTTGCCATACACTTCGTCCATATGCATCGTATGGAAACGCTTAATAGATACCTTGAATAAACGCTGATTGTCCTTGATGAATGTCAAATACGGCACAAGATACTCGTCCTTGACGAACAAAAGCTCATCACGCTTGCAGGTTTCAAATTGCAAGTATATGCGTTTCTTATCTGTTTCGTAGTAGGCGAGGTGTTTGTCAATAATATAGCGCGTGGTTTCCTTTAACAGATCCGAGGTGTTCTCGTAATGCAAGTAAAAGGTGGAACGGTTCACCCCCGCCGTATCGCAAATTTCCTTGATCGAGATATACTCAAAGTCCTTCTTTTCAAGCAGTGCAACGAGGGCTTCGTCCATTCTTTTTGCCGTATTAAAATATTTGCTTTCGTTTTTGTTCATATGGCGCGCCCCCCTGAACAGCTTATTTCCCTTCGCTGATTTCTCTTGCAAGCTCCACGATCTCATAGGCGTATTTCTTCTTGCCGTTTTCAAGCATTTTCTTATAAATAGGATAGTTGATTCCGGTACAGGCAAAGCCTATGATTCCAATAATAATTCCGAGGACGGCGAGAGGAAGCGTGCCCCCGATGACCCCCATAGCAAGGCACATTCCCGTTCCCACAACAAGGGTAGAAATAATACCGAAGGTATACGTGAAAACGGTTGCGGGCATTTTTGCCTTCTTGTCCAGCTTGCGAAGTGCAACGATTTTTGAGTTGTCCTTAGGAGCATACTCCTTTGCGATAGACTCCGCATAGATCTTGTCTGTGTTCATTTTGTTTCTCCTTTTCGGTTGTTTTTTGTGATTTTATTATACCAATCACAAAAGTGAAACGGAACAACAAGATCTGCATAATGTGTTGATTTAAGTAAACTGTGTCAAAAAACCGTCCAAAAAGAAACAGCTCGACGTTTTTTACAAATTAAAACGTCTGCAAAACTCAAAAAGCCTACCTCCCCATCGACAAATCATAATTGAACTAACTAAAATATGCCTTTGTTATATTTGATCATAGCACGAAAACTTATAATCAGTCCGAGAATAATGCCGATGATCAAAAATGCAGTTCCGACTAAAATGAAGATGTTGTTTTCGGTATATAAGGTTACGGAAGAAAGAACGCTGAATATGATTATACCCACACCAACAATAATGGTACCCAAGCCTACTTGTTTTCCAAACGGAATTCTATCATCTTCCGAAACATTATGTCTGTGATAAGAATGCAGTAACGATATATTCCCCCGCGTATTTAAAATTCCGAGAACAATACATACAACTCCTACGAGAAAAGCAACTATATTGTCTGCCATAATATAACCTCCGTCAAAATTAAGTTTACAGATCAGATGCCTAACTGATTTTATTATACCACAAACGGTGCTATTGGTAAATATTTTTTGAGTGCGTCCCTACGCCAAGTAAACTTGCACCAAATTTGCACCAAAATCACATCACATTAAATGCCCATTCAGCTCGACAAATTGGAATTTGTTTAACTGTTTTCTGAAATCCATTTTTTTGACCAAGCAAATAATGTTTCGGACATCAAATTGAAATCTACGGTTCCGCCATTTTTTAAATTCATAAATGTTTCGACAATGACCTGTTCATTGGAAGATACAACTTGGAGCAAATCTTTTTGCAGTCTTATATATTTGCCCGTTTGCTTAAAAGCGATTGCCTGCACAACGAAAGAGGCGGATTTATATAATCCTTTCAAAACATCCTCGCTCTTATCATGGAGCATATTGTGTACACAACCGTGGTAGATATTGCAGGCACCGATCTTGATTGCTCTGTCCACAGCACTTTCGTCAATAACCGCCATTACTTCGTCAAGGCTCCCCTTGATTGGTGTGGTGTCATGGCAAAACTGAAACAGGTCAAATGGCTCCCAATTCATAATTTCCTTTTTTCCCGAAAGGAAACCGCAAATCAGCTCCCTATGAGACATGGTGTCCAGCATGTTATGATAAGTTTGAATATCCATAGCAGATAATTCATCCAAAATTACAACAATATCAATGTCGCTTGTTTCTGTTGCTTCGTCACGACCATAACTACCTTGCAAACCAACAAACCATACACGGTTTGCGAAAGTCTCATTTAATGTCTGCAAGAATTTTTTCGTCCAAGCAGTAATATCTATCATTATGTTAACCTCGTCAAATTCAAGTTTATCGAGTAGATAACTACCCAAAGTAATTATACCTTAAAACATCTAAAATGTAAATAGGACGGCAGAGTTTTTACAAATTGATCCGCCCTATAAAACACAAAAAGCTCTGCGTGATGCAGAGCTTTTTGTATATCGAAATAATCCCAAACGGGTAATTATCTCTTGGAGAACTGGGACGCGCGGCGAGCTGCCTTGAGTCCGTACTTCTTTCTTTCCTTCATTCTCGGGTCACGAGTGAGGAATCCGGCTGCTTTGAGAGCTGCACGGTAGTTGGGATCTGCCTGGAGAAGTGCGCGGGCAAGACCGTGGCGGATAGCTCCGGCCTGACCTGCAATACCGCCGCCCTTAACGTTGGCAATGATATCGAAGGTGCCGGTGGTGCCGGTTACTCCGAAGGGCTGATTTACGATGAGCTTGAGCGTGTCAAGACCGAAATAATCGTCTATGTCGCGACCGTTAATGGTGATAACACCGCTGCCGGGAATGATTCTGACACGGGCGATAGATGTTTTTCTTCTACCTGTACCGTAGAAATAAGGAACTTTGCTTTCGTACATTTCTATATCCTCCCTTGTCAAAATTAGATCTCGTAAGCAACGGGCTTCTGAGCCTCGTGCTTATGAGTTGCGCCCGCGTAAACTTTAAGACGGGTTGCAGACTTTCTGCCGATCGAGTTGTGAGGGAGCATGCCCTTAACTGCGAGCTCCATTGCGTACTCAGGCTTCGTCTCCATGAGGGTCTTATACTGGACCTTCTTCATGCCGCCGATGTAGCCGGAGTGATGATAATGATACTTATCGGTGAGCTTATTACCGGTAAGAACTGCCTTGTCGGCATTGATGATGATAACGAATTCGCCGCAATCAACACCGCGAGTGTACTCGGGGCGATGCTTGCCGTTGAGAATGGTTGCTGCTGTGGCTGCAACTCTACCGAGAGACTTGCCTGCCGCATCAAGGACGAACCATCTGCGAGCGATCTCGTGCTCTTTTGCCATGAAAGTTGACATTAGATTTCTTCCTCCGAAAATTTAGATATTTTTTCAAGCCTGCATATTATACCATACACCATTTTCCTTGTCAATACCTTTTTTGAAAAAAATTAAATTATTTTGATTTAGATTTGCATTTGCTCGCAAAATCTCGTTTTTTCTCCGTTTTTGGCCCGTTTTGCTCACGCATCAGATTTAAAAATTTTTTCATTAACTTTGCCTCTTTTGCATATATTCGTAAAAAAAGCAAAAGAAAGGTTAAAAGAAATGCAAAACAAATACTTGCCGGAAGGCAATCTCATCAAAACTCCCGAAAACCGCGAATACATATCCTCCGAGCAAGGTCTTGAGCGTGCCGCCGCGCAAGGCAGGATACTTGAAGCCGTGGCTCTCCGCTGCGATTCGGATATGCGCCTTTTCGTTGATCTTTACGGAATGCGCGGAATAATCGAAAAAAGCGAAGCGGCGTACTGCCGCCCCGGAGAAAGCGTTAAGGACATTGCCGTTATCAGCCGTGTCGGCAAGCCCGTATGCTTTAAGGTGTTGGGATTTGATTACGATGCACACGGAATTTTCGCGCGGCTTTCACGTCGCGATGCACAGCGCGAATGTGCCGAAAACTATCTTGCCGATCTGATCCCCGGCGACATCATAGGTGCAACTGTCACACATCTTGAAAATTTCGGCGCTTTCGTTGACATCGGCTGCGGTATTGCTTCCCTGCTCTCAGTTGACTGCATATCGGTTTCAAGAATATCCCACCCGCGCGACCGCCTGACTCCGGGTATGCCTATACGCTGTGCCGTTCGCTCCGTTGATCGGGAAAGCGGGCGAATATTCGTTACCATGCGAGAGCTGCTCGGCACTTGGGCCGAAAATGCCGCAAATTTTGAGATCGGCCATACCGTTGCAGGCATCGTTCGCTCGATCGAAAGCTACGGAATATTCATCGAGCTTGCACCGAATCTTGCGGGCCTTGCGGAGCTGCGCGAAGAAAATCTCCGTTGTCCTGAGCCGGGTGAATACGCGGCGGTATACATAAAAAATATACTTCCCGAACGAATGAAGATCAAGCTCGTGCTGATCGACTCGCACGCCGAATCCGCGCCTCTCTCACCGCCTCGCTATTTTGTCGGTGAAAACGTCACGCATATCGATCATTGGCTGTATTCGCCGCCGTATTGTAAAAAAGTAGTTGAGACCGTATTTGAATGATATATAAATAAAGATCGGAAGGGTGCCACCCTTCCGATCTTTTTAAACTGTTTCCTCGGGATAGTGTGCGCGGCTACCACCGATAAGCTTCGGACGCGTGCGCGCGCAAACAAGATTTGCCTCGCATATCTTTTTGAGCGAAATTCTAACGGGCACTGCCACATGGCGCAGGTGCATACCGATCATGGTATCACCGATGTCGATACCGACATGCGCCTTGACAAATTCGACCACCACGGGATCTTTGAAGCTTTTATATGCCGCGGTGGCAAACGAGCCGCCTGCCTTCGGCTGAGGTATTACGCAAACGGGATCAAGTCCGTATTTTTCAGCACATTCGCGCTCAACGACGAGCGCTCGGTTTAAATGCTCGCAGCACTGCGCCGCAAGAAAGACACCGTGCTCCGCGAGCACCGGCGCAATTCCCGAATAAACTGCGTCAGCCGCCTCAACGCTTGAGCCTTTGCCTATCTTTTTGCCAAGTATCTCCGACGACGAACAGCCGACAACGCAAATATCTCCGACCTTCGGCTTTGCGATCCAAAAAAGCTCCGAGAGTGCCTCGCTCGCCTGCTTTTTTATATCTTCAAACATATTGACCTCCGAGAAATTTCATGGATATATTATAGTATCCCGAACGTATTTTGTCAAGTGATATGACAAACACTGTAATAAAAGGGGGCTTTATGGACGCACAAAAAATTTTAAGCGAGGCACATGCCTCTCTCGGCAAGATGATCGCGCATCGCCGATATTTGCATACAAACGCGGAAACGGGTTTTTCTCTTGATAAAACCTTAAAATATGTTGAAAATGAGCTGAAAAAATTGGGATACGCGCCGCAAAAATGCGGAAAATGCGGTCTTTTTGCCGATATCGGCGAGGGCAAAAGCAGAACGCTTTTGCGCGCGGATATGGACGCTTTGCCGATCAAAGAAGAAAGCGAAGCGGAATTTGCCTGTGAAAGTGGCAATATGCACGCTTGCGGACACGATATGCACACCTCAATGCTGCTCGGCGCGGCAAAAATTTTAAAAGCCCATAAAAACGAGCTTTTGCGGCCTGTTCGCCTGATGTTTCAGCCTGCCGAGGAAATCCTTGAGGGCGCAAAGGACATGATAGAAAACGGGGTGCTCGACGGAATAGACGAAGCCTTTATGATACACGTCGTATCGGGGATAGATCTTGCATCGGGTCATGTCATTGTGCCCGCCGCAGGAGTTGGTGCTCCGGCATCGGATCATTTTTACGTGAATATCCGCGGGCGCGGTGCGCACGGTGCTTCTCCGCAGCTCGGAGTTGACGCGATCGCGATCGGCTGCGACATTTTGCAAGGCTTTTCGGGTCTTATTTCACGCAGTCTTGCGATGTCAGAGCGCGCAACGCTGACAGTCGGTCAATTTAACGGCGGTGAAAGTCCAAATGCGATCGCAAACCGCGCCGTTTTGCGCGGAACCCTGCGAACGCTTGACAGCGCGGTGCGAGAACGCTTAAAATCGCAGATCTCCGAGCTTTCGCACGCTCTTGCAGCCGTTCACGGAGGCGAAGCCGAGCTTGTTTTCGATCACGGCTGTCCGCCGCTCTTGAATGACGAAAAAGCAACAAGATCCGCATTAGCAAAGCTTTCAGAACTGCTTGGCAGCGAACGCGTAATATCTGCCGAAAAGCTTGGTCCTTCATCTTTCGGCGGATCTGAGGATTTTTCGTACGTATGTGAAAAAGTACCCTCTGCGGTGCTGTCTTTGACTGCCGGCGAGCAAAAAAAGGGGTACGAATATCCCCTGCACCACCCGAAGGTCAAATTCGACGAAAGTGTGCTTTCGATCGGTGCTGCGGTTTATTCGGCACTCGCAACGAAATAAGAAGCCGCTCAAAAGAGCGGCTTCTTTATTTGGGAATTATTCCTCGACAGTCTCGACAGCTTCCTCTGCGACCTCTTCGGCAGCCTCCTCAACGGGAGCCTCCTCGATAAGTGCGCGAATGGAAAGGCTGACCTTCTGCTTTTCGTTATCGATATCGATGATCTTTGCGTCAACCACCTGACCGATCTCAAGAACCTCTGCGGGCTGAGCAATTCTCTTGTTTGCGATCTGAGAAATGTGGATAAGTCCGTCAACACCGTCAACGATCTCTGCAAACGCACCGAAAGGCATCATGTTAACTATCTTTACAGATGCAACATCGCCGACGGCATACTTGCCGGTGAATATGTACCAAGGATTCATCTCATCGGTCTTGTAGCCGAGAGAGATCCTTCTCTTTTCTGCGTCAAAGCTCTTAACGAAAACGGTGATCTCGTCGCCGATCGAAACGACCTCTGCCGGGCTCTTAATGTGCTTCCAGGAAAGCTCGGTTGCGTGAACCATACCGTCAACACCTGCACCGAGATCGACGAATGCGCCGTAGCTTGTCATGCTCTTAACACGACCCGTGTACTGCTTGCCCTCCTCAAGCTCTGCCCAGAATGCTGCCTCTTTTTCGCGGCGCTCCTCATTCTGTACGCTCTTGATAGAGCCGATGATCTTCTTGCCGCGGCCGCGCTCTGCAGCCTTGACCTCGATCACGCGAAGCTTAACGTCCTGCTTTGCAAGAACGGAGAGATCGCCGTCCTTTGCAATACCGGTCTGAGATGCGGGTACGAATACCTGTACGCCGCTGACGGATACGATAACTCCGCCCTTCGTTACTGTAATGACCTTGCCCTCAAGGATCTCTCCCGTTTCGGCTGCGGCCATAACGCGCTTCGAGTTTCTGTCGCTGTCAACGCGCTTTTTGGAGAGCTCGGCAACGCCCTCGACATCGCTCACGCGAATGACGAAAGCCTCGACCTCATCTCCGATCTTGAAGTTCTCGGTCAGCTTAAACAAAGGATCATCGCTGATCTGTTCGGCTTTAATGATGCCGGTTACTTTTGCGCCGACGTCAACTTGAAGTTCAGCGTCTGTAACCTGTGTTACGTACGCGCAAACGATGTCTCCTGTATTTAAAGTTTTGAGAGAAGCTTCGAGCATTTCTTCAAAGTTTTCAACTTTGTTCATGTTTTCGCTCATGGTTTTGAATACCTCCTGTATTATATATCCGGGTGTCGATGCACCCGCAACTATTCCGATTTCGGTACAGTCCGAAAGGGCTGTCGGATCAAGCTCATCTGCCGAGCCGATCATGAAGGTCTTTTCGCAGTTTTCGCGGCAAATATCGTAAAGCTTTCTTGTGTTTGAGCTTGATCTGCCACCTATGACGATCATTGCGTCGGCTTTTGCCGAAAGCTCTGCCGCCTCTGTTTGGCGCTCCTGCGTAACCTTACATATTGTATCAAAAATTATTGAATTTGTACAGAGTTTTTTGATTTTTTTCTGACATTTATGCCATTCGCCCATATTTGTGGTCGTTTGGGCTGCGACGACGGGCGTTTTTTTGGTTATTTTCACAACACCGCCATCAGAAAGAAAGTCATCAAGCTCCCCCTCGTCGGCAAGCACAAGGGTTTCCCCGTCAAAACGACTGACTATCCCCACACATTCGGGGTGCGTTTTTTTGCCGATCAGAATGAAAACATTTTCATCTGACGAATTTTTTTCGGCAATTCCGTGTATGCGAGAAACATAAGGGCAAGTGCAATCGACATATGTAAAATTATGGTGCTTTGAGGAAAGATCGGCAAGCATTTTTTCCGTTTCCTTCGTCATTCCGTGAGCGCGGACAAACACGGTTACCGGTGCATTTTCGTTTGCTTCCGCCGCAAGACGTTCAAGCGCGCTTTCATCGGTCGCAAGAACACCGAGCTCGGCAAGCCTTGCCATATAGCCCTCGTTGTGTATAAGATTTCCGAGAGTGAATATACGTTCACCTTCGCGTGCCGAAGCGATCCGCTCCTCAAGCATTCCCGTGGCACGCTTGACACCGAAGCAAAAGCCCGCGTGATCGGCAACGGTTATCTTATTTTGCATTGTTCGCTTTTTCCCACTCCTCGCCGAGCGTGCAAACGCGGTCGAATATTTCGGCGGAGATGCGTGCATACTCACCCGCCTTGCCCTTTTCGTATCCGAATTCCTCGAATTTTATGGGCTTTCCGATGATTATATTCTTTCTTCGAAAGAGCCTGTGCGTGGCATTTTTAGTGCTGATATATACGGGCAGAACGTCTGCTCCCGTATGCGCGCAGACCATTCCCGCACCGCTTTTGAGCGAGGTCTTCCTCGGGTCTTCGCCGGGGTGCCGCGTGCCCTGCGGGAACATTGCAGCCCAACCGCCTGCCTCAAGTATTGAGATAGTGTGGCGCACGGCGCTTACATCGCTCTTTTTACGGTCGACGGGGAAAGCTCCAAGCATACGGATAAGCTGTGCAAAAAGCGGTATTTTGAAAAGCTCCTTCTTTGCCATAAAGCATGCTTGATGGCGGTGCAGCGACAAGGAGATTGCTATCGGGTCTGTTGCCGAAATGTGATTTGAGCACACGAGCATAGCACCGTAATCGGCATCGGGCTCGTTCTCCGCACCATATATTTTCGAATTAAAAATAAACTTGAAAAAGCCGTGGAAGATATGCCACATAAAGCGGTAAAATCCCGTCATGCTGCGCTTGTGAACAAGCATTTTTGATTTTGACTTCTTCGGAAGCTTGTTCTTCGCTTTGCTCTTTATTATCTTCATTGCCGCCTCGTAGGTCTCGTCAAGCGAAAGGCCCGAATTGTCGAGGTGAACGGCATCGGGGGCGGCGATCGCCGGTGCGACCGCGCGGTTTTTGTCATTTGCGTCGCGCTCGTTCATATCGGCAAGGACTTCCTCGTAGCTTGCCTCAATGCCCTTCGCCCTAAGCTCGGCGCAGCGGCGGCGCGCTCTTTCCTCGTTTGATGCCGAAAGAAATATCTTTACGTCTGCGTCGGGAAGAATAACTGTTCCGATATCGCGCCCGTCCATAACGACGCTGTTCTCGCGCGCGATCCTCCTCTGCGTTTCAAGCAGGAATTCACGCACCTCGGGCACAGCCGAAACTGCCGATGCATACATGGAGATCTCAGGCTCACGTATCTTGTCGCCGAGATCCTTTCCGTTTAGCAGAACGGTCTGATGACCGTCGCGAAACACAAGCTCAATAGAAATATCGGGCAGGCATGAGATCACGCCCTGATTATCATCTTTAGCTATTCCCTTTCCGCGCACATAATAGCCGACCGTGCGGTACAGCGCGCCCGTATCAACATAAATTATGCCCGTTTCCTTTGAAATTCTCTTTGCGAGCGTGCTTTTTCCGCCTCCGCTCGGTCCGTCAATGGCAATACGTATCACTTGTCTACTCCTTAATCTACCGCCCACGCGGCGTTTTCCCCTGCGACGGCACCCGTCGAGAAGGCGATCTGGAGGTTATAACCTCCCGTATATGCATCTATATCAAGCACCTCTCCCGCAAGATAAAGTCCGGAGACGAGCTTTGATTCCATGGTTTTGGGATTTATTTCCCGAACGCTCACGCCACCGCTTGTGATGATAGCCTCATCGATCGGTCGAAAGCGCATAAGCGGCACGGTCAGATGCTTTAAAAGCTCTGCGAGCGCGGCGCGCTCCTCTTTGGTCACGGAATGTACCTTTTTTGTTCCGTCAATACCCGAAAGCCTGACCATCGGTGCGATCAGCTTCTGCGGAAGCAGATCCGAAAGCGAGTTCGCAAAATCACGGTTTGAATATTTCGAGAAATCGGAGACCAAACGCGCATCAAGCGTTTTTGCGTCAAGCGCGGGCTTGAGATCTATCTCCGCCGTGTATTTTTGCGGCTCAATATCCCGAATATGAGCCGATGCCGAGAGGACTGTCGGCCCCGTAAGACCGAAATGTGCGAACATAAGCTCGCCGAAATCCTCGTAAACCACGGCTTTATCGGAATTTCTTATTATCTTAAATCCGATATTTTTGAGCGAAAGCCCCTGACACTCAGAGCATATTCCGCCTGCGACTATCGGCACGAGCGAAGGCCGTATATCGGTCACGGTATGACCGAGCTCTCGCGCAAGCTTATATCCGTCGCCCTCGGAACCGGTAAGCGGATATGAAGCACCGCCGGTACATATTATAGCCGCGGCACACGGATATTCTCTGTTGCCGCACACCAAAGATCTTATCTTTCCGTTTTCGGAGGAAAGTGCCGAAATTCTCGCCTTTTCGAACCTAACTCCGAGGTGTCGGCACTCACCGACCAAGGCATCAACAATATCTGTTGCCCGATCGGAGACCGGAAAAACTCGGCGCCCGCGCTCCTCTTTAAGAGGCACTCCGAGGTCCTCGAAAAATTCCATTACATCGCTCGGCGAGAGCCGATTTAGTGCAGCATAAAGAAATTTCGGGTTGCGAGGGACATTGGCAAGAAAGGTGTTTACATCACAGGCATTAGTGAGATTGCATCTTCCCTTTCCCGTTATGCGCAGCTTTCGCCCCGGTCGGTCATTGCGCTCAAACACGGTCACCTGTGCGCCTGCCCGTGCGGCAAATATCGCCGCGAAAAGACCGGCAGCTCCGCCGCCTATAACGGCAACCGTTTTATTTTCTTGCCTTGTCATAGACATCGTAATCGTCCCAAATGTTTTCAAGCTGGCGAAGGCGCTTTTCAAGCTTCTCTCCCTTTTCCTTTGCGACAGCAACCACTATCGCATTGATAATGCTCAGGGGCGCTACGAGCGAATCGACGAACGAAGCCATATCGCTCTGTGCTATGAGAAGCTGATTTGCATATGCCGCGATCGGAGAATTCTCGCCGTCCGTCAGAGCAACGACATCTGCTCCGGCACGGCGGGCAAACGCCACGGCGTCAATTATACGCTTTGAATATCTCGGAAAGCTGATGGCAAACATGACATCATTTTCCCCGATATCCATTATCTGCTCAAATATCTCACTTCCCGATGTCGTTTGCACGAAGCAAACATTATCGAATATCATGCGAAATGCAAAATTGAGGAATCCGGCAAGCGACGATGCCGAACGCACACCGATTATGTATATCTTGCGTGCCCGAACTATCTTGTCCACCGCACCCTTAAAGCTTTCTCGGTCAACAAGTGACATCGTATGCTTTATTTTATCAATATCGTCTGTCAGAACCTTATCGAGTATCTCTGCGTCTCCTATCAGCTTGTTTGTGATCTCAACGCGCTGAAAAGAGGTCAGGCGTGTTCTTATGAACGCCTGCATAGCCTGCTGAAGCTCGGGGTATCCTTCAAATCCGAGAACGTTGGCAAAGCGCACGACCGTTGATTCCGAAACATCGACCAGAGCACCGAGCTTTGATGCAGTCATATAAGCTGCCTTGTCGTAATTCGCAATTATATATTCCGCGATCCTTTTTTGTCCCTTCGAAAGACCCGACATTTTGCTTTCTATAAGTCCTATAAGATCCTGTTCCATACATTCACCCATGTTTTTTTGCTCATTGAGCATATTCTTATATATTATACAACCTTTTTTTATTATTGTCAACAAACAACTTTCTACCTTTTGTCCAACAATGACGATAGCGTCAAAATGCACAAAAATCATAGTTAAAATTCACCATCAGTGACAAAAAAAGTCTTCAAAAAAAGTGCAAATTAACAAAATTGATAAATTTTGATCAAACCTATTGTATATTTCGCGATTTTAGGTTAAAATATGTATTTGGATAGAACTGTCAAAACAAAAAATAAATAAATTAATCGGAGGATTAAAAAATGTCAGTTAAAGTTGCTATTAACGGCTTTGGCCGTATCGGACGTCTTGCATTCCGTCAGATGTTCGGCGCAGAGGGTTACGAGATCGTCGCAATCAACGACCTCACAAAGCCCGAAATGCTCGCTCACCTTCTCAAGTACGACACCGCTCAGGGTCGTTACGACGGTCACACCGTAAGCGCCGGTGAGGACACCATCACCGTTGACGGTAAGACCATCAAGATCTACGCAGAAAAGGACGCTGCAAACTGCCCTTGGGCTGCTCTTGATGTTGACGTTGTTCTCGAGTGCACCGGTTTCTACTGCTCCACCGAGAAGTCCATGGCTCACATCAATGCAGGTGCAAAGAAGGTCGTTATCTCCGCTCCCGCAGGAAAGGACCTCAAGACCATCGTTTTCTCCGTTAACGAGAAGACACTCACCGCTGAAGACAAGATCATCTCGGCTGCTTCCTGCACCACAAACTGCCTCGCTCCCATGGCAAAAGCTCTCAATGACTACGCTCCCATTCAGTCCGGTATCATGACCACAGTTCATGCTTACACCGGTGACCAGATGATACTCGACGGTCCCCACAGAAAGGGTGACCTCCGCCGTGCTCGCGCAGGTGCTCAGAACATCGTTCCGAACTCCACCGGCGCAGCTAAGGCTATCGGTCTTGTTATCCCCGAGCTCAACGGTAAGCTCATCGGTTCTGCTCAGCGCGTTCCCACCTGCACCGGCTCGACCACCATTCTCGTCGCTGTCGTTAAGGGTAAGGACGTCACCGTTGACGGTATCAACGCAGCTATGAAGGCACAGGCTTCCGAGTCCTTCGGCTACAACGAGGATCAGATCGTTTCTTCCGATATCATCGGTATCAAGTACGGCTCTCTCTTCGATGCTACCCAGACCATGGTCGCAAAGATCGACGACGATACCTATCAGGTTCAGGTCGTTTCATGGTACGACAACGAGAACTCCTACACAAGCCAGATGGTTCGCACCATTAAGTACTTTGCAGAGCTCAACTAATTAAAGCAAAAATTTAAGGCTGTCACGTTTGTGACAGCCTTTTTTAGCTTTCGAGCTGTTTTCCGAGGAACGATGCCGCAGTTTGAATGAGCTTTGTTTCAAGCTCGGCTGTTGCCTCGTCGCCGTGAGCGCCGTTCGGATCAACGACCGAGGCAACGCAGCCGATAATGTCACCCTCAGTGAGTATCGGCATAACACAGCTTAAAACGTGGGATCTGCCGTCCGCAATAACGGGCAGCTTTTCCGACGGATCGCGGCGAACGTAAAGACTTCTCGATGCAATAATGTTTTCAAGCTCATCGGAGAGCGATTTGTCATTATATTCCTTCTTCGATACACCCGAGCACGCGATAACGGCATCTCGGTCGCATATCACAACTGCCATATTGCAGGTCTTGTGCAGGGTCTCTGCATATTGCGCGGCAAAAGACGCAAGCTCGCCGATCGGCGAGTATTTTTTGAATATTACTTCCCCTTCGCGGTCAGTGTAGATCTCAAGCGGGTCGCCCTCGCGTATCCGCATGGTCCTTCTGATCTCCTTGGGAATGACGACGCGACCGAGATCATCGATCCGACGCACTATTCCTGTTGCTTTCATATATATAAATCTCCTTGTTTTTACAGATTTGTAATGTTAGTATCTGCAAAGCAAGGAGATTTATACTTTTATATTTACTTTTTAAAGCTTGTGTGCTAAAATACATTTTGGAGGTAAAAGCAATGAAAATTATAAAACAAAAAAACAATGAAAAAATTTTTCCATACATAGCGTACGTTCCCGATGAATTATCGTCTGCTCCCGCGCTATTGATCCAGCTTCACGGTGCGGGTGAACGCGGAGAGGGCGGCGAAGATTTAGATAGGGTTTTGATTCACGGATTTTCAAAAATTGTAAATGATGAAAATTTGAAGAATACGATCCTGATAATGCCGCAATGTCCAACCGAAAGCTTTTGGGCGGCAAAAGTAGAAAGCATCAAAAAATTTATTGACAAAGTAATTGATGAATTTTCAATAGACACGTCACGAATTTATCTTTGCGGACTGAGCATGGGCGGATTCGGAACATGGTATACCGCTATGGCATATCCCGATCTGTTTGCCGCAATTGCCCCTTGCTGCGGAGGGGGCATGGCGTGGAACGCCGGTGTTTTGAAAATGCCGATATGGGCGTTTCACGGATTGAACGACTCGGTCGTTTCTCCCCACCATACGATTGAGATGATCGAAAAATTAAAGGATTTAAGCCCTGAACTGAAATATGATTTATATGAGGGCGTGGGGCACAATTCCTGGGATTTGGCTTTTACAACGGAGCTGTTGGACTGGTTTTTTTCACACAAAAAGGCGGAGTGAAATCACTCCGCCTTTTTTGCCACACTATGTATCGCCGCGCAAAACCTGTCGGGCGGTGTCAATGAGGTGAAAAACCGGTCGCCTCTCGAATACGCACCGTGCGTCTTATCCTCTTTTGAAATTACAACGCGGCCGAGAGCGCCGATGCCGCCTTAATTATTTGCGGCGCTCAAGCCCGAACCGGGATTATTTACCTTCGGTATATCCTTTTCCGTGTATTTACCCGCAAGGAAATCGGCATAGCACTTTGAGAGCGCTTCCTCGAGCTTCGGCATTGCCAGCATATGCCCGCGATAGTTAAGATGGCTGTGGTCGCCCGGGTGCTCCATATAAAGGGTCCTGAATTCTGCGGTAGATGTATCAACACCCGAAACCGCGGGGTCTGCCGCAAAGATGCAAGGATAGCCGTAATACGCAAAGAGATCGCGCATAGCCTCCGCATACCGCAAAGTCGCGGCTCTGTCGGGAGAGTGATAAGAGGTAACTCCGACTATCATAGCATCGGGATACTTTTCACGAAGATTCCCTATCATATACATAAGCGCGCCGCTGAATGTATGAGTTGTTGTGTCATCAAGCGATCCGATAGCGATCCCGAAGTTCGCATTGGAGTCGTTTCTTCCGCATTCAATGACAATAATATCGGGATCTCCGCTCGCATTATCCCATCTGTCAACCAAAGGATAATTTCCACCGTTATAATTAGAAGCGGTCGAGCCACCGATAGCGTGGTTATAAACCGTCATACCGTATTTGTCCGCTATCATCTGTGCCCAAGTATATTCTCCGCGCAGCTTGTTTCCGTCAAGGTAGCTGTCACCGAACAGAGCAATGGTTTTGCCTGCGAGATTGTTATCGTATGATACCTTCTTGGAATCCTCCAAAAAGTTGAGATATTCCTGCTTCGTGCCAACGCTTGCGTTCTCGGTCATATAAACCTGGGGATCCGATTCGTTTCCGTTAGACTTGAAGCAAAGCCTTATCATTTCGTTGTCCTTCGAGCTAACGTACTTATATGTGATCTTTTCTATTGCCGTCTTGCTTTCGTTGTACTCGGGGAAGCAAACGGGAGAAGCCGCAACGTTTGAGCCGGAAATATTAGTGGCTCTTGTATCAAGCAGATACATTCCGTTTTTCACCAAAGACCAGGAAGAAATGACGTAATCGTATCTGCTGGCTACGGAGTCATACTCTTGGGAAACGGTTATAACGTCATCGGTAAATTTGATCTCGGTTCCCGCCTTGGGAATAACTATCGCGTCACTGTACTTATAATTCGTATCCTCCCTGTCAAGCTTGGGAGTTTTTCCACCGTAATTGGACTTGATCCTTCCCTGGTTCCAAACGACCTCGAGCTCCACAGTCTCGGGGGGCGTGGGAATGGGATCGCCGCCATTCGGCTCTGTTGTCGTTGTGCTTTCCGGTGCCACCGTTGTGCTATCGGGCACTGCGGTCGTCCCGTTATCGGGGATTGCCGTCGTTCCGCTATCCGGTGTTGCCGTTGTTGTGCTATCCGTCATTACGGTCGTCCCGCTATTCGGTGTTACGGTCGTTGTGCCGGCTCCCGTTGTAGCAGCGCTCGGCGCCGTATTATGGGGCGAGCAAGCTGTCAGCATTGCCGTATAAACTACTGCAACGCACATTAAGACAATAATTATAGACATATAACTCATCATCTTGTACTCCTTAATTCGGTTAAATTTTGTTACTACAATTATACCTTAACGATAAGGTATTGTAAATATCTAAAACCTACAAAAAGCGTGTTAACATTTTGGATATAAGCCACAATTTATAAAACATTTTACGACTTATTGAATTGTCCGTAAATATGTGGTATCATATATGAAGGGGGTGAGAATTTGGCAAGGCTTGTTTTTCATATTGATGTTAACAGCGCATTCCTTTCCTGGGAAGCTATGCGCCGCGTTTCTCGCGGAGAAAAAGACATTCGCTTGATCCCGTCGGCGATCGGCGGCGACCGCGATAAACGCACCGGAGTTATTTTGGCTAAATCCATTCCCGCAAAGAAATACGGTGTCAAGACGGGAGAGCCGGTGGCAATGGCGCTTCGCAAATGCCCCGAGCTTTTCCTCGCAAAGCCCGATTTTCACCTGTATCAAAAGTGTTCCTCCGCTTTTATTGAGGTCTGTAAAAAATACGCACCTGCGGTCGAACAGTATTCAATAGACGAGTGCTTTCTCGACATGTCCGATACCGAGCGCTTATACCCCGATCCCGTGGCTGTTGCCGAAAAGATCAAAAATGAAATTCGCGATACTCTTGGATTTACGGTCAACGTAGGCATAGGCCCCAATAAGCTGCTTGCAAAAATGGCAAGTGATTTTGAAAAGCCCGACCGCGTTCACACCCTGTTTTTCGATGAGCTTGAGGAAAAATTCTATCCCCTGCCCGTTCGTGAGCTTTTCGGAATCGGCGCATCGACTGCCGAAAAATTACAGCGAATAAACATAAAGACCGTCGGCGATCTTGCAAGGCTTGATCTGGCTTCGCTTCAGGCGATCGTCGGAAACAAATTCGGACTGCATCTTTATAATTCCTCGCGCGGCATTGACGAAACACCCGTTGAAAGTGAGGAAAGAGAAGCAAAATGCTACGGCAATTCCGTCACACTTGAAGAAAACGTTGTGACCTTTGAGCGCGCAAATTCGATCTTGCTCGCACTTTCCGACAGCGTTTGCGCGCGCATGAGAGCCGACGAGATGAAAACCACCTGCGTTTCGGTGACGATCCGCTCCGATAAGTTCAAAAACAGCTCCCGCCAGCGCACTCTTGACGCGCCGACGGACATAACGGGAGAAGTTTACGATGTAACAAAGAGATTGTTTGCGTCCCTTTGGGATAAGCGTACGCCATTGCGCCTTATCGGCGTTTCCCTTTCGGGAATAACCGACGGCGAAGATATGCAGCTATCGCTTTTTTCGTCAGACACGGATCGTGACAAAGAAAAAAGCCGAAAGGTCGACCAAGCGATAGACTCGATACGCAACCAATTCGGCTCCGATATGCTGATGCGCGGTACGACATTCGGTGCAGGTCTTCACGTAGGCCAAAAGCACAGCGCGCAGATAGATGAAATAAATGACAAGGATTAAAAGAATACTCCCGTTATAAAGATCTCAAGACCAATGGCAATAAGTATCGCACCGCCGAGAATTCCCGCCTTGCCCGCAAGCCTTGTTCCTGTGCGTTTGCCGATCTCAACACCGAAAGCGCAGATGATAAATGTGACAAGAGCAATAACGATGGCAGCGACAGCCGCGCCAAGAAGGTCGTAATCAACAAAATTAAGGCCTGCCGAAAGCGCGTCGATCGAGGTTGCTATTCCCTGTACGATCAGCGTACCGAATCCAACGCATTTGCCGCAACCGCACTCACTTTGACAATCGCGATTTTTGATTCCCTCGTAAAGCATCTTGCCGCCGATAAATCCGAGAAGCGCCAAGGCGATCCACGGGATAAACCGTTCAAACGCTGTAAAATAATTGACGATGGTTTTAATAAGTATCCAGCCGAGAAAAGGCATCAGCGCCTGAAAGAACGCAAAAAGTCCTGCTATGGTGCAAAGCTTTGAGAGCTTCATTCGCGGCTCGTTCAGCCCATTCGCAAGGGACACGGAAAACGCATCTATGGCAAGACCCACGCCGAGGCCTATGTTCGTTAAATAAAAAATGAGATTCGTTGGCATGATTTTCTCCTTCTTTTTGCAAAAAAATAAAGACTTTAACATACAGTTAACCCATATGCAAAAGTCTCGCAAATTAAAACAAGCCAGATCCGAGGATCAGTATGTTGACTTGTTGCGCTTTCACGCTTGCTACTCCCTTGAGCATAGGTATTATAGCACATATTGGAAAATAAGTCAAGTTTTTTTAATATTTATTTATGAACGCCAAAGGGCACCGCAACGCGGTGCCCTTTGGCATTGGTGGAGGCGAGGAGAATCGAACTCCTGTCCGAAAACAACTTGATACAACTTTCTCCGGGTGCATTATGTCTTTTAAATTTCCCCTTGAAAAACGCCGGCATACAGGCTTTTATCTTGGGTAGCTTTTTTCTGCATGACCGAGTCAAAAGCTAAACCTCGGTGCACGTTCACCGCTAGATCACGCCCGAGCCGAAGTCGCGATACTCTCCGGGCGGACGGGCGGCTCCGCAGAGCCGCAGCACTGCCAATCTCTGAGCCTTACGGCTCAAAGATTAAGCAGCCATTGCCAACTTATTGTTGTCGTTTATTTTTTAAAGTTTGGGCAGTTTATGAGATTACCCGGCTCAACCCGCTTATCATACCTCACTATCCCCGTCGAAACCTTTACGCCCCCTTACAGTTCGAGAACGTAACGTTCTCAAACGAACAGTTTTCAAATTTTGAGCCGTCAAAATTGACGTTTTTGAAGGTCGAATCGGAAAGATCCGCGTTTTCAAACGCCGCACCTGCGACATTTGAATTTTTGACCTCAAATTTTCTGTAATTCAGCTCGGCATCGGTATACTCGCCGACACCCTCGCCGATAAACGTGACCACCTCGGAAAGAGGATTTCTCGGACGCGCCGGCATCTCCATTGCCGGAACGCCGACAGGCACGACCGCCACAGGTCTGTGCCCTGCTTTTATGCCAAGAACTTTCGTGAATTTTTCAATATCGAAAGCGCCCATAAAGCAACCGCCAAGACCCATATCAGCAGCGGCGAGCAATAGATTTTCGATTGCCGCGGCGGTGTCCTGAACCACAAAAACATTCTCTGCGCGTGCGCCGAAACGAGCAGTAATAGCTTCGGGCGCTGTGCAAACGAGGAAAAGCACGGGAGCCGTGAGCGCCCAATCGGCGATCGCTCCCGACAGCTTTGCTTTTATATTATTATCCGTAATAACATAAAAATGCCAGGACTGCATATTGCAGGCGTTCGGCGCGGCGACAGCCGCTTCAAGCAAAGAAATTATCTGCTCGCGCGACACACCCTCATCTGTAAATTTACGCGTACTGCGTCTTTTCTTTATAACTTCCGAAAATTCCATATCATTCTCCATTCCGTCGCTCGGGCGGCGACACACAGCTTTGATTTTGGCAGCGTGATCAACAAAGATCGTCCTAATCCCTGCGAGATGATTTTTCGTAGCGCTCCATTTCGCGGTCTGCCTGCTTTTTTGCGTCTGTTTCGCGCTTGTCGTATAGCTTTTTGCCTCGGCAAAGCCCAAGCTCGACCTTAATATTATCTCCCTTAAAATACATTGAAAGCGGTATTACGGTATATCCCTTTTGCGCAACGAAGGATTGAAGCTTTATTATCTCCTTTTTGTGCATAAGGAGCTTGCGGTCGCGGCGCGGCTCTCGGTTGAAAATATTGCCTTTTTCATACGGGCTTATGTGAATACCGAGTGCAAAGATCTCGCCGTCCTTGAACGAGCAATACGAATCCTTCATATTGACCTGACCGCAGCGTATGCTTTTGATCTCCGTGCCGAAAAGAGCGATGCCGGCTTCATAAGTCTCATCGACAAAATAATCGTGATATGCTTTTTTATTTTGTGCTGCAATTTTATTGGCCATGCCCTGCTCCTTTCCCGGAAATCCTATATATTATACTACATTCGCCTGTCGAAATCAAGCATTTTTTGCGTTATGGTAAAATTTCAACAGTTCCCGCCTTTTTCGCGCAATATGAGCAACATTCGCCCTTCCCTTGCTCTTTGGCTTCGGCAAATTTTGCGGTCAGCACGTTTTTAGATCCGGAAAGCGCGGAGCAATCACGGAAAAGATGAAATTTCGCGCCGCCCTCCGTAAAATAGACCTCCGTTTCGGCTGTTACCTTAACTTCCGGCTTCTCTGTTGCCGCCTCGGTTGTAAACATACTGCTGATCATTTCGGGCGAGAGGGTCTGGCCGGGATCGAACTCATATCCGCCCTTAAAATATGTTGAGCATGAGCACAAAAGCACACAAACGAGCGCGATCAATGCAAAAAGTTTCTTCATCAGTTGTCCCCTAGCAGTCGTTCAAGAAGTGCCACCTTTGCGCTTGAATATTCATACGCTCCCTTAAAATCTCCGATCTCGCGGCAGCATTGTTCAAGCTCAACAAACACATCGTACATTATAGCTCCGCAAATATTTTCGTCGCTGTTCAGCATATGCGTCAATTCCTTGTGTGCGGCAGCAAAATTACCGTTTTTAATATTCAGTTTGGCTCGAATATGCTCGGAAAGAAAATCCTCGCTTTCTGCATACTCCTCGGCAACAGCCGTCATATCATCAATGCTTCGGCAAACGAGTGCATATCGGCAAAAGGGATCTTTTACCGAAAGCGGAAGCAGCTTATCGTCGATCTCACATTCCGAATACAGTGTTGGAGATATGCCCGACATATATGAGCAAAATACAGCCGCCTCGGCGAGCATATGATCTGTTCTGTACGAGATGCGGCTCGAAAGCTCCGCCACTCTGTCAAATTCCTCGCATGCGAGCTTAAGCCGACCCGCGAAAAAAGCTTCCTTGCCGAGTCCGAGCGCGCATTCGGCAAGTATGTAAACCAGCTCATCATCTCCGTCTTTATCCCCGAGGTTTTCGCAAAGCTGGCGACAAAGAGCATATTCGTGCGCGTGAAGCGCGCGCTTTATACCGTCGGCGCTCATGCTTTTTCGGTATATATATTCTCCGGCACTGTCAGCCAAAAGATATCCTGCCGGCACGCCGAGCTTTTCTGCAATATAGAGGATCGTGGAAAGTGAAGGTTGGGCACTGCCGGATTCAATAAGGCTGAGCATATTTCTTGTTATATGCTCGCCCGCAAGCTCCGTTTGTGTCAGTGAGCGCTCCGTGCGCAGCATCTTTATTTTTTCACCTATCGTCATTTTATTGCCTTTCGAGTTGATTTTATTAATTATACCACATTTCGCCCGATTTGTAAATATAATTTACATAAAAAATTCCGCGGGTCTTGCCCGCGGAATTAAATTATTTATTTTTATTTTTGTCTATCATGCGGTGGAATATCTTGCCGATCTCAACGATCGGTATAATAAGGATAGCAAGACCAAACGCAATACCGTATTCCATAATATCGAGCTGTGCAAGCTCAAATGCGTTTGCAAGGAACGGGATCTCAATAACGGCTGTTGTGAGTATCAAGGAAAGAGCAGCTGCTCCCCAGAGCCACATATTCTGCTTCTTCATTGCAAATATCGAGCCGTGAAGCGATCTCATATTGAATGCATGGCAGATCTCGCAAAGTGAGAGCGTGAGGAACGCCATTGACGTTGCGAGCATTTCGGCTGAATACGTGCCTGCGGCTATCGCCTCTGCATGGTGCAGATCCGCAAGCCAATATCTTCCGATAAGGTAAGACGCAAGCGTTATAAGGGTAACAACAAAGCCTTGATAGAAGACGGCAACGCCGAGCCCACCTGCAAATATTCCCTCTTTTGAATCACGGGGCTTGCGGTTCATAACATCGGTCTCGGGCTTTTCCATGCCGAGTGCGAGTGCCGGGAAGCAGTCTGTTATCAGATTGATCCATAGCAGATGAACCGGTTGGAAGATCGTGAACCCGAGCAGAGTTGCAAAGAATATCGAAAGCACCTCGGAAAGGTTCGATGCGAGCAAGAACTGAATGGCTTTTCTTATATTATCGTAAATTCTTCTGCCCTCGCCAACTGCGGAAACGATGGTAGCAAAGTTGTCGTCTGCGAGTATCATATCGGCTACGTTCTTTGTGACGTCAGTGCCCGTGATACCCATTCCGACACCGATATCGGCGTTCTTTATGGACGGTGCGTCGTTGACACCGTCACCGGTC
>SVSW01000018.1 GCA_015064095.1 Oscillospiraceae bacterium
TTTAGCTTTGTACTTATCTCTTGTTGTTCAATTTTCAATGACCGTTTGCTGCCACAGTTTTCCGCGACAGCTTGACCATTATACCACACCACTCCCCTCTTGTCAACACTTTTTTCAATTTTTTTTTGATTTTTTTAATTTTGGTTCTTTTTACCTTTTTTATTATGTCTTTTTTTGCATTACGCTATACATTTTTACAAATAATAATAAAAAAACGGAGTTTTTATGCTCACAATTTTAATCCGAAGCATTTTTATCTACCTATCCTTAATACTAACCATGCGAATTTTGGGAAAGCGCCAGATCGGCGAGCTGGAAGCGAGCGAGCTTGTCACAACGCTCCTTATTTCCGAAATAGCCACGCTCCCCATTACGGATACCGATATGCCCGTGCTTTTTGCGCTCATTCCAATGATCACGATCATGACGCTTGAGCTTTTAATGTCATTTGTGCTTATAAAAGTACCGAAACTGCGTTGGCTCGTTTCATCGCACCCGAGCGTAGTTATAAACCGCGGTGTGCTTGATCAAAAAGAGTTAAAAAAGCAACGCGTTTCGATCGAGGAGCTTATAGCCGAAATACGGAGCTCAGGGTATGCCGATCTTTCGGAAATCTACTATGCTATCATAGAAGAAAACGGCTCTTTGACCGTTATTCCGCGAAGGGGAGCGCAACAGCCCACAATGGACGATCTCGGCATAGAGTGCGAGGAATCGGGGCTTATGCATGTCATAATAACCGACGGACAAATTAACCGAAACGGCTTGAGAACTATCGGGCGCGACAAGGCTTGGCTAAAAAAGTATTTGAGGAAGGAAAAGCTTAGCGCACCCGATGTGTTTTTAATGCTTGCAGATGACGCTGACGGAATCACTATAATAAAAAAGGAGAATAGCAAAAAATGAAATCCATAATAATTGTTTTTTGCGTTTTTGCTGCCACAGTCGTTCTGATATTCGCAAATTCCGTATATGTCAAGAATTCCGTTGACATTCTTGTTTCATCGGTAGACGAGCTTGATGCCAATATATTTGAGATCGAAAAGCTTGAAGCAGAATGGAACTTGAGGAAAAACCTGCTCAAATTCTCGTCAAAACTCGGTTGTATAGATAAGATTGAAGAAAATTTTTGCGAGCTTAAAATCTTCGCGGCTCATGGAGATCTAAAATCATTTGAGCTTTCACGAAATATACTGAAAAAAAGATTTTACGATCTTTCCCGATTTGAGCAATTTAATTTCATTATTGCATAAAAAAGCACCGCGCATCGCGCGGTGCTTTTTTATCAAATGTTATTTTTCATTGTTGGGATATGTTTCATTGTGCCATTCGGTATAAATATTATTGAGATTTCTCAAATCATCGGCACTGGGATTCGTCAGAGCTTTGATCGTTTCATCGACCTCTGCCTCGTTTGCGAGCTCCTCAAGGACTCTTTCAAGCTCGTCTGCCGTTTCGCAAGCATCGATCTCCGCCTTATATTGCTTCGAAAGCTGTTCGATCTTATCAAGGAGAACAAGATCGGGGGTCATCAAAGCATCAAGATTAAAGGTTGAAAGAACATCTACTCTCGACTGGCTGTTCTGGAGCTTTCCGTACTCCCAAATGTCAGCCGGCATGCTCGTATCGGGATATGCAACAAAAAGGTTGCCCGTTTTGTATATATCCATCTGATAGTAGCTACCCTCTTTAATTTCCGCCTGAGAATATTGCTTACCGTTTATCTCAACCGTCTTCAAGGTGTAGTTCTCATTGAGTATTCCGTACTGAACAAGATTGCGGAACTCGGAATCCGTGTTAAGGAGTGTTACGATCTCCATTGAGCGTTCAAGGTTAGCCGAAGCGGTTGTGACACCGAAAAGGTGATCGTACATTTTTGAGAAATCCGCAGTTGGAGCATTAAGCATGACCATTGCGTATTTTTCACCGTATTTATCCGCAAGATCCGCGCCGCCGCGTACTATACCGACCGCAAAATCCTTATTGTTTGCGATCGCCGAAGCATCATAATAACCTTTTTCTTGGATCTTCTTTATTGCAAGAAGCTGATCTGCATAGTCGAGATCCTCAGAAAAGATATTCTTGAAGCCAAGCAGTGTTTCTTTGTCTGCATCTGCGCTGATAGCAGAGCCGACAAGCGAGAATTCATTGGGCTTGATCGATATGTTGGCTATATAATATTCTTCCGTGGGATCAAACGCTCCGTACTCAACGTACATTGTTCGGAGCTCGGGTCTTTCCTCATCGTCCGCATCTCTTACTATATAGTAATCTCCGTTTCCGAACGAGGTCAGGCCTTCAGCTTTAATATATTCCGAGCCTTTTTTGGTGTAATAAGTTACTCCCTCTGTTGCGGAGTATTTTTCTTTGTCTACCTTTGCGTAATTTTCGGATTTGATCTTATAATATTCAACATCATTGGCGAAATTTTTTATGCCCTCTGCTACGACATAATTACCCTTTTCGTCTACGGTGTAGTACGTGACGCCGGAAACGAATTTGGTTGCCTTTTCGTATGCTGCGGGATCAATGGTATAATATTTGTCATCGCCAAGACCGGTCTTGGTGTGCGCTATGTAATGACCCGTTTCTTCGTCGATCGTAAAATATTCAACGCCGTTAACGTATTCGCCGACAAGCAAGTATGCGTTTTCCGAATTCTTTGTGAAATAAGACCTTCCTTCCTCAAATTCGCTGATATTTCCGGCGCTTACGAATTTATAATCGGTAGACCAGAAATGTGTTCCCGTGGTAATAAGCTCTCCTGTAAAAGGAGTGATTCCGGCGTTTGATTTGCCGATATCATCGATAAAGTCGTATATATCCGCAATAGAGGTTATCTCGTCGATCTCATCGATAGGATAATAATATTCTTCGTAAAGGGTCTTATCTATGAGCATGTATACATACTCACCGATAGGCTCATTGGTGGGAAGCGCGAATTTTCCGGAGATCTCCTCTCCGTCAATAGCTTTGACGGTCAGCTCCATTGCTTCGAAGAATGCCGAATTTATATACGAGCCGAGCTTTTTGGAATTGCCGGTAAATTCATCTGAAAGGTCTTGCAACCATTTTTTCGAAGCGTATTCCTTGTATATATCATAGCCGCCCATATATATTATGTCGACCTGGTTCTTGCCCTCATCGGGATATTTAAGCTCCGGAATACCGCTTGCGCCTATCATTGTTTGCTCGGCGGTCGCTTCGGTCGTTTCACCGTCGTCTGCGACTACAACTATGTAACTTGCGTATTGAGGATATTCCTTGTCAAAAAGAGCTTTCAGTTCCAAACGGTTTGTTATGTTGGAGTTCTTTCTTTCGAAAGCTTCGAATACCGCTTGAGCTTCTTCTTTCATTTTCAGCTCGGCATCGTATCCCGTAAGCTTCTTTTCAATGACGTCGTAGTACTCATCCTCTGTGTACCAGTAAACATTGACCTGTGTTTTGAATTTTGCCTTGGTTATTTTATTCATCGCAAGCTCAACGGCCTCATAGGCGTCGTGAACGGCCTTTGCCGCCTCGTATGTCTTGCTGCTTGCGCCTGCTTCTTCTTTTATTTTTGCAAGTTCTTCCGCAGTATATACGTGCTGTTCGGACATGAGATACATCGTGACCGTTACAGTTGCTTCGGAAGCTTTATCGACCATATCGTCTTTTGCGTCCTCGCTGGTTTTATCAGCACAGCCTGCCATAAGGCAAACAGGGACGATCATCAATATGCACAGAAAAAGGCATATCAACCGTTTCTTCATAACTTTCCTCCTTGGTTTTGACCTGCCGAGCGGCAAGCATATGGATACAACTATAATTCTACACCAAAAATTTCTTTCTGTCAAGTGATTTTTTCGCGCGTGCACGCGGAAAAAGTCAAGCGGCATCTTCATTTTCGGCTTTTTGTTAACAAATAATTGCCGTATTGCACAAAAGGTTTTTCGAAGTTTTGTGGAAAGTTTTTTTTTATTGTATCTTCCGTACGAAAACACGGCATATTTTTTGTGTCAAATATACAAGTTTATTTAATGATAATTGTTTACAAACTCAGTCTAAAAAGCCTTTAAGATGGCGCGCGCGGCTGGGGTGACGGAGCTTGCGAAGCGCCTTTGCCTCGATCTGGCGAATACGCTCACGGGTGATATCAAACTCCTTGCCGACCTCCTCAAGCGTGCGGGTACGGCCGTCGTAAAGACCGAAGCGGAGCTTTATGACATGAGCCTCACGCGGTGTGAGTGTATGCAGCTCGCGCTCGATGACCTCACGCAAAATGGTTGCCGACGCAGCGTCCGCAGGTGCGGGAGTGTCGTCATCGGGAATGAAGTCGCCGAGGTGGCTGTCCTCTTCCTCGCCGATAGGAGTTTCAAGCGAAACGGGATCCTGCGCGATCTTCATGATCTCGCGCACCTTTTCGGCACTCATGCCCATTTTTGCGCCGATCTCCTCCGCCGTTGCCTCGCGGCCGAGCTCCTGAAGCATCTGGCGCGAATAGCGGGAGACCTTGTGTATGGTTTCGACCATATGCACGGGAATACGGATCGTTCTTGCCTGATCGGCTATTGCTCTCGTTATCGCCTGACGGATCCACCAAGTTGCATAAGTCGAGAATTTATATCCCTTTTGGTAGTCAAACTTATCTACCGCCTTCATAAGACCGAGATTTCCCTCTTGAATGAGGTCAAGGAAGAACATTCCGCGTCCCACATAGCGCTTTGCAATACTGACAACAAGGCGCAGGTTGGCCTCAACGAGCTTTTTCTTTGCCTCCTCGTCACCCTCTCCCATGCGGTGCGCCAGCTCTTTTTCCTCCTCTGCGTCAAGCAGCGGAACACGGCCGATCTCTTTTAAGTACATACGAACGGGGTCATCGATAGTAAGACCCTCCTGCTCGAGTATCTTTTCCATGTTCTCGCCGACGCCGAATTTTTCAACGTCATGCTCGATCTCGACCATCTCCGACGCGGGAATATCCATAGAAATATCTATTCCGTTGTCCTCAAGCGTGTCATAGAGCTTGTCCGCATCGTAGTCGAACTCCTCCATTGCCTTTTCAAGATCGCTGACGGAAAGCTCACCCTTTTTGCTCTTTTCGATAAGCTCGCCGACGTTGAGGGTCTTTTCTTCCTCCGCGGTATCCTCGATGTCCGCGGCTTTATTACCCTGCTTTTCAAGCTCCTCAAACTCTATAACGTTTTCTTTCTCAACAAACATATTGACCTCCCTGTATTTTAGGAATTTTCTTTTAAACGGCGGCGTTTTGCTTCTATTGCCGCAATCCGATCGTCCGTATTCTTTATTTTTGTCTTATTAACTTCATTTTTCAGGCGTTCTGCGGAATTTATCAGCACGTCGAGCCCGTTTTCCGAAAGCTCGCGGCGGTGCCGCATCATTTTTTGCATTCTGCCCATTTCCTCGGGTGTAAAGCTCTCGCCGAGAAGCGAATAATCAAATCCGCCGTCGCTCGCCTCAAGCTCACAAACAGCCGAGAATATTCTTTTTCCGAGCGCGGTCACAAAATCGTCCTCGGTAAGCGCAACGCGCCCCGATACGACCGCAGAACGGTGCTCCGGAAATTCAAGCATCAGCCCGAGTATCGCTTCCTCGGCGGCACTTGCGGCAACGTATTTTGCCGTATCGGGATTGACCTTGTCACCGATTCCGCGAGCGGCAAGCCTTGCATTTTGTTCTTCCTTGGCTTTCGCGGCACGGTAGCTGCGCTTTCTTTTGCGCTCGACGTCATTTTTCATTGCCTCGGGCACTACCGAAAGCTTCGCCGAAGACAAAGAGATATAAATATCACGCTCAACGCTTGAATCGAAGGTCGAGATCAGATATGTGATCTCCTCCGCCGCCTTGATCTTTTCCTCGGGAATATTTATATCGTGCTTTGCGAGTATTCCGTCAAGCTTATAATAAAATCCGTACTTGCTCTCGTCGAGCAGCCGAGAAAATTGCGGCGCACCGTATTTTTTGATATATTCATCGGGGTCTTTTGCGCCGCTCATGCTGAGAACGCGAACGTCCATTCCGACCTCGCCGAGTATCTGCATCGCGCGGTCGGTCGCCTTCTGACCTGCCTCGTCGCTGTCATAGGTTATTATGACCTTTTTCGTGTATTTGGTCATAAGCCGTGCCTGATCCGATGTGATAGCCGTTCCGAGTGTTGCCACGGCATACGGAAATCCCGCGGCATGAAGCGCAATAACGTCCATATATCCCTCGCAGAGTATCATTCGCTCCGCGCACTCGCCCTTTGCATAGTTGAGCGCGAAAAGGTTTTTGCTCTTTTTAAAGGCGGGGGTATCTGACGAGTTCAGATATTTCGGCTTGCTGTCGTCCATAACGCGGCCGCCGAACGCGATAACGTTTCCCGATGTGTCAATTATCGGGAACATTACGCGATTTCGAAATATCGAATAGGGTTTCCCTGTTTTTTGACTCTTTGCCTCAATATATCCTGCCGTCATCTCCTCGTCCGTAAATCCGAGCGAGCGCAGATGCTGCAAGAGCGCAAACGGGTGATTCGGCGCAAAGCCGAGGCCGAAGCGCTTTATCGTCGCCGGCGAGAGCTTTCTGTCATTGACCAGATAATCCATGGCTTCCCTTCCCGTGACGGGGTCGAAAAGACATTCTCTGAAATATCTTGCAACGGCCAAATTCAGCTCGTATATTCTCTTCCGCGGAACTCCGCGCTCCTCATGCTCTCCGCTTTGCGGTATCGTGATGCCTGCTCGCTGCGCAAGATATTCAACAGCTCCGGCGTAATCGAGACTGTGGTATTTCATTGTAAAGGTTATAACATCGCCGCCGGCACCGCAGCCGAAGCAGTAGAAGCTTTGACTTGAGGGATAGACCGTAAACGACGGCGTTTTTTCACTGTGGAACGGGCAAAGCCCTTTCACGTTCGAGCCTGCGCGCTTTAGTGTTACGTATCCGCCGATAACGTCCTCGATATCACACCTCGCGCGTATCTCGTCTATTATCTCTCTCGGTATCACTTTTTATCCCTCCACACCTCGGGAATAAAGAGCGAACGGTATGTCTCTATTGCATATCTGTCTGTCATACCCGAGATAAAATCGCAAACACAGCGTTCAACGGGGTCGGACACAAGATTTGCGCGATAGAGCTCGGGCATTTCCTCGGGATTTGCAAGATAGTAATCAAAAAGCCGTGCAAGCAACTCTTTTGCCTTGCCGTCCTCCGCCTTTGCGATTGGGTTCACATAAACGTTTGCAAAAAGGAATGAACGCAGCTCGTTTGTCGCCTCCTGAATTTCAGGTGACATTTTTATATCGTTTATACCGGCGCTTGTCTCTATAATTGAGCGAACCATTGTATTTATGCGTTCGGAATGCTTTTGCCCCAGCACCTTTCTTATTTCCGAGGGGATCGCATCGATCGTAAGCAGTCCTGCGCGGCAGGCATCGTCAATATCGTGATTTATGTACGCTATTCTGTCGGCAAATTTAATTATAAGCCCCTCAAGAGTTGAAGCACGGTGCTCTCCCGTGTGGTTGACGATAGCATCACGCACCTCAAACGTGAGGTTTAGCCCCTGGCCGTCGTGCTCAAGCTTGTCAACGACACGAAGACTCTGGCGGTAGTGGGTAAAATCGTCAATATACCGATCTTGTATCAAAGCCTCGCCTGCGTGCCCGAACGGCGTGTGCCCGAGGTCGTGGCCGAGCGCCGCAGCCTCGCAAAGATCTTCATTCAAGCGAAGTCCGCGCGCGATCGTGCGAGCCACCTGCGCCACCTCAAGCGTATGTGTCAGACGAGTTCGATAATGATCACCTGCGGGGGCTAAAAAGACCTGAGTTTTATACATCAGGCGACGAAAGGCTTGGCTGTGCAATATCCTATCCCTGTCGCGCTGAAATTCAGTCCTCGTCTCGCAAGGTCTTACGGGGTGCTCGCGTCCCCGTGTTTCGGAGGAAAAGCAAGCAAAAGGAGAGAGCGTGAAACGCTCCATCTCTTCGGTTATACCCTTAATACTCATATTTACCTCCTTAAAATTTCATACATTTATAATATACGCGTATTTTCTTAAATTTACTTTTTTTCGATTAAAAATTTCAAAAACGGCTCATTAAAGCCGTCATTTTTCGCAAAACGATTTTTTTAGATATGATTAATAATATTATTCTACTGAATAAATCGGTCTGCCGCAATGCGGCAGACCGATTTATTTATATTCCTTTGCGATCTCGGCGATCCTCGCCTCTGCTTCATCGGGGCGCAAGCGGTCGGCAGCGTATGCTTTGCGGAGAAGCTCACCGGGTATATACGTGTCAAATTTTTCGAACACGGGGATCTCGTTTTTGCCCACAAGCTCCGATGGGTCTATTCCCTCTCGGCGCACTCGCTCGTAAAGCCCCTCGGCAAGCTCTCGGCCTTCGGCCTTTTCCATTCGGAAAATTACGTAATTGCAGCCCTCGAACTCAACATTCGATATACCGTATGCGCTCGCATTGTGCGCAAGATATTTTCGGAACGTGCGAAACGACCTCGTTCCGAGCCAAGGGAAAATGCACCAAGTATATCCGCCAAGGCATATGACGGAACGCTCGAGCATACCGGACGCTCGCGCGGCATGGCGCGCCGTTTCAAGCCTTTTTTGTGCGTTAGGCTTCAAATAAGGGTACACCGTATCTTCGGCAAGCACTTGCTTCATGCGAACGAGTATTTTTGTGTCGATCTCACCGTAATCTCCCGGCCACGAGACCTCCATTTTACCCTCAACCGGCTTAACGTATAGAAGTCTGCGCCGTGTGTCAAGCTCCTCGACCTCCCAAACGCGACCCGCAAGCGCAAATCGGTCGCCGACGGGCGGCGGTGTCGTGATCGTTCCGATCTCGTCAGAGCCCGATCGCACCGTGAAATCCTCGGTGTCCTTGAATACCGCATAAAATTTAAAGCTCGCAAGCAGCCGCTCACCCGCAAGCCCGACGATAAGACCTTTTTCCTCTGTGAGCTGCAAGAACTCATTTTTGACCATCGAAACGATCAAGGTCTTATAATCCTCGCGGCTAACGGCCGAAAACGGCGGTAAACCGAGCACTCGGTCTGCAAGGCGTTTCGGTGTCAGCTCGCCGGACGCGGCAAGAGTGCTGAGCGTTTGATGAAAGAGCAGACTGAAAGGCAAGCTCTTTACCCTCGGAGGTTCAATATATCTTTCCTCGATATAAAGCTGAGTTATGGCGATAGCTCGCAAAAGCTCCCACGGAATGAGCTGCGGAAGCGGAGCATTCGGCAAAGGCTCTTCCTCCCTGAACACCATCATCATCTCGGGCGGATCACCGCGGCGGCCCGAACGTCCGAGCCTTTGGAGAAAGCTCGACACCGAGCTCGGTGCGCCGAGATGACCGATCCGTTCAAGCTTTCCGATGTCGATCCCAAGCTCCATTGTCACAGTCGCGCAGGTGACGGCAAAGAATTCCTCGTTTTTCATCTTCGCCTCGGCTTCCTCGCGTATCGACGCCGAGAGATTTCCGTGATGAATAAGAAAAACGTCTGGCTCCCCTCGGTTTTTTGCGATCTGGCGCAGGGTTGCGGTAAGATATTCCGTCTGCTCGCGCGAATTTGAAAAAACAAGCGATTTTTTGTTCTTCACGCAGTCGTACATATATTCATAGCCCTCGTCGATCTCCGCTGTCGGCGTTTTCGGGGGCTTAAATTTTATCTGCGGCGTGTCCGCCTGTATCGGCGCAAGATTTGGAATGTAAAAATGCTCCATTCCGAGCCTCCAGCGCAGCTTTTCGGCAGGAAGAACGGGTACATCGGTCTGCCTTCCCGTTCCTCCTGACAGCCATTCAGCGGCAAGTGTCGGGTCGCCAACGGTCGCCGAAAGTCCCACTCGCCGCGGCGAATGACCGATAAGCCGTTCAAGCCTTGAAAGCAGACAAATTATCTGATTTCCACGGTCAGAACCCGTCAGCGTGTGGACCTCATCTATTACAACGAATCGCAAGTCCGAAAAAATGCGTACGGCATCGTTCGATCGGTTCATTAAAATACTTTCGAGCGATTCGGGCGTGATCTGCAATATGCCCGACGGATCGTCAAGCAGCTTTTTCTTGTGCGATTGCGAAACGTCGCCGTGCCAATGCGTCACCCGTATGCCCGTTTCATCGAGCAGCTCATCAATACGCAAGAACTGATCGTTTATGAGAGATTTAAGCGGAGCAATATAAAGCACTCCGACGCTTGACGGCATACTTTCGCAAAGACTAGCGATTATCGGGAAAAACGCCGCCTCGGTCTTGCCGCTTGCGGTTGACGAAGTCAAGAGCAGATTGTTGTCTGTATTGAATATTGTCTCGGCGGCAGCGACCTGAACGGGACGCAAGGTCTCCCACGAGTGCGAATATATAAATTCCCGTATGAACGGCGGAAATCTTTCAAATATTTTGTCGGTATTATTCATTTGATACCTCAAATCTCAATTTCATCGGGGTCGACCGTCATTTTCGGCTCATCTGCCTCGGTTTTAAGTGTGACGGCAGTACCCGCGATATCGGCAAAGCGAACGTTTTCATTTTGAAGCAAAATATTTAAAACGGTCATATAATCACGGAGCATCTCGCGCGGTGTTATCATAATGTCCGCACCGGCGCGCGACAGGCAAATTTTGAGAAATTCTATCATTTCCTCCTCGGATATGCGCGGCTCCCACGAATAATTTTGACCGTGTAAACGCGTAACACGCACAATGAGTGCAAAAAGCTCGTCATCTGTCAGACGGCGCAAGCGAATGACGGGTCCTATGAGATTTTTATAGCCCTCCGTCGAAAAACGGCTGTCGCAAAGTCGGCTCTTTAACGCCTCATAGCCGAAAAGGCCTCGGCGCGTGTCCTCAAGGAACTGCGGCGTACCGCCGAAAATGATCTCAAGCCCCGGCGCACGACCCTGCAGGGTGTCGTTGAACATCGAAAGTATTTTTTCGTAATTGTTTTCGCGGGAAACGCGGTGCGAGATCTTGTAAAGATTAACGCACTCGTCAATGAAAACCACAAGTCCGCGATAGCCCATTCGGCGCACAAGGCTCGCCCAAAGCTTTAAAAAGTCGTACCAGTTGTCATCGTCAATAATGACGGATACGGAAAATCCGAGCTCGCGGCGCGCCTCGGTCTTCGTTGAAAATTCACCGCGCAGCCAGCGTATACAAGCACTCTTTCTTTCCTCGTCGCCGTCACGGTATGCGGCATAGTATTCCGACACGACCTTTGCAAAATCGAAACCGCCGACAAGCTCCTCGATCTCGCGAAGCTCGGAAAATATTCTTGCATTCAGTGCCGCTGTAAAGCTCGGAGAATCGGGGTCGTTCCCCGTTTCGACAAGCTCCGATTGAAACGACGATATCCAGCGTGCTATCAGCTTTGAGAGTGCGCCTCCGTCCGGCGAGGATTTCGATGCCATATTTTTCATAAGCTCGCGGTAGGTGGCAACGCCGCTGCCGCCGGTGCCGTAAAGGCGACGCTCCGGTGTGAGATCCGCATCGGCGGTTATGAAATCGCGTTCAAGAGCATACCCGCGAAGAAGCTGCATAAGAAAGCTCTTTCCGCTTCCGTACCGACCGATGAGAAATCGCATAGCTCCTCCGCCCTCGTTGACAAGCTCAAGATCCGAGAGCAGTGCGGCAATCTCGTCCTCGCGACCGATCGCGATATACGGCGCGCCTGTGCGCGGCACAACGCCTGCCGAGACCGATGCGAGCAGCGACGTCAAAATTCTTTTCGGAACTTTTTGTATATTTTCCATCTTAGATCAACTCCTTGTAATCTTCAACAACTGAGTAATATCCGCCGATATCCTCTAAAATTATGTCGCCCAAAAGCTCGGCGGCGATCTCGTTTATCTCGTCTGCAAGCACGTCCTTCATCTTGCCGAGCCGAGATGCGATCTCATTTTGCTTTTTTGCGTTTTCGTCAAGCGCCGCGGTGAGAAATTCGTATTTCTCCCCGAGTGCCGAGCGCAGATCACCCTCGCAGCTCTCGGGTTCGGGAGCGACCGGCTCGGGTTCTTCCTCAGCAAAAGCCTCAACGAGCAGCTTCGTCACTCTCCACGAGGAATTTTCGATATCCTCGGCATTTTTGAGTGAAAGCTCCGTTCTCGGAGCGTCGTATAGCTTTTCGTATTCTTCCCTCTCCGTTTTTTTGAAGGTGCGCGGAGTGCGACCGAGCGCCTCGGCAAAATATTCATCGAGCACCGCGCGAATATTGTCGGGAACGGAATAAACGCCGAGCCGAGATTTTATGCCGAGCGTGGCTCGGATCTTATTTTCGGAATATTTTATGATATCCGCTATCAAAAATCGCAGCTCGTGCGATCTAGAAAACGAACAGTACGAAACTTCAATTCGGCGTCGCGTCGAAAATGCGCACAAAGCACCGGCATACGCCTCGCGGGTTACCGTATTGTCCTCAAGCGCGGCGGCGGAGAGTATCTTTCCCGGCTCCGAGCATTTTTCGAGAACATAAGAGAGCGCCCCAACGATATGGGTATCAAAAATCGCGCGTGCGTCACCCTGTGCGAATTTGCTCTTTTTATAATCGTAAGCCGAGCAGAAATTCATAAGAGCCTTCGCATAATCGCGGCTGTCACCGTAGTAAACGAAGAATTCTTTAAGCGCAAAGTCATCGGGAAGCCCAAGCTCAAGAAAGCTCTCGGGCGGCGGCAGGCGGTGGATCAGGGAATAATCGCAAATATACGAGCAAAGGGAGCGCGAAAGTCTTGGATATTCCCCGCGGTAATTTTTATATATGCCGCAAAGCGTGCGCCGACCCTCGTGCACGTCGGCGCGATCGCCTCTGTTGATTATTTCGTATATCAAAAGCAGAATGTAACTGAAATCCGCCTTTATATACTCACCGTGAAAGACCCTGTCACGAAAATGGACGTAGAACGCAAGCTGTGCACGGGAAAGCTGGCAAAACTGCGGAACGTATGAAAAATACGGCACGTGTTCCGCCTCCTGCGGCGGTATTTTTGCAACACGCTCGGCGTCCTCGCAAAATTGGCCGTAATATCCGTATCCGCTTTTCTCACGGTAGATCTTAACGGAAGAAATAAGAGGTGAAGCAGGAGAATATTCAAGCTCCGGCAGGCGCGGCTCGCTTGTCGGCTCACGCTGCGGTATCGTGCGGCAAAGAACTGTGCTTTCGTCATGAGATTTTGGTTCGATGCTTATTTCAACGGCTTCGGTGTCGTGCACGGGGCGCACGTATTTCGGCTTTTCTTTTTTCGGAACAAGCTTGTCTATATCCCAAAAATCGTCCTTTTTGTCGTACATTCCCTGCCCCCCTTTCATTTCTTTGTAATATATTATTATATCATGTCCGAGTTCATTTGTCAATAAAACAAAAAAAGCGCCGTGCATTGCACGGCGCTTTTTGTTTTATTAATAATTTTCAGCCTTGATCTGGAAGTAAGCCTGAGGGTGTGCGCAAACGGGGCAGACCTTCGGAGCTTTCTTTCCGATCACGATGTGACCGCAGTTGGAGCATTGCCAAATAACGTCGTGGTCCTTTGAGAAAACGACCTCGCCTTCAACGTTCGAGATGAGCTTTTTGTATCTTTCCTCGTGCTCCTTTTCGATAGCGGCGACCATGCGGAAAAGTGCGGCGATTCTTGTAAAGCCCTCCTCCTCAGCCTCTTTTGCGAAGCCTGCGTACATATCGGTCCACTCATAGTTCTCGCCTGCAGCCGCGTCCTTGAGGTTCGAAAGCGTATCGGGCATCTCGCCTCCGTGGAGCTCCTTGAACCAGATCTCTGCGTGCTCTTTTTCGTTTGCGGCAGTTTCCTCGAAGATCTTTGAGATCTGAACGTATCCGTCCTTTTTAGCCTTCGAGGCATAGTAGGTATACTTGTTTCTTGCCTGCGACTCACCGGCAAATGCTGCCATAAGATTGGCTTCTGTTCTTGAACCCTTAAGTTCCATTTTTTTGTTCTCCTTTTATTAAAATTTTTGATTTTTCTCTATCAGGCTCTTTTTCAATAAGTACAAAGAGCATAACTACCATAAGCTCATACGGCAGGGGGCAAAATTCTCCGGGATTGACCTGTGACATAAGCAGCATTCCGAGATACGAAAGCCCAAGTGTCAAAACGTACGGGCTGAATTTTTTAATGACAGCCGAAATGCGTCCGATTATTTGATAGCCGTATGCAAGCACACCGACGATTCCCATGCTGCCTATGATCTGCGGTATCATCATATGATACCATTGAATAGTGCCCGTTTTGCCGCTGTAATACTGAATAAGCTCGGGATCAATAAAGCCAAGTCCCTTGCCGAATATCGGAGATTCCTTGAAATTCTCGATTGCCCCGACAAGAAGTCCCACACGGGATTCGCTGCCCCCGGGCTCGTTCATTTCTTTGATAAGGGCATCTATCACCGCTTTTGTTCGGTCCACTAAATCGAAACCCAAAACTGCGAAAGCTCCAACCGCCGCCGCACACGCGACAAGCGACCAGCCAACGATCTTTGAAGCTTTATCCTTAGCCATGAAAGAATATGCAACGAGGCAAAGCACAAATTCAACCGTACCGAGATAAATGCCTCCGCGCGAACGCGAAAGAACGATGGTCGCGAGCATCAAAAACGCCGTGATCAAATGATAGATATGCTTTTTGCTTTTTGCCGCCTTAAAGAAAGCGAACGGCATAAAGAGCATAAGCATAGTTGAGATATTGTTTCCGGGCTGGAGCATATATTCGTTTGCTCCGCTGATCGTCCATACGTATTTTTCGGGATCTTTAACGAAATCAAGAAGCCCGATCTCGGTAACTCTTTTCAGAGCGATAAAATTCTCGATATATATTTCGACCATGAAAAAGCACAGAAAAAGTCCTGCTATATACATTATATCCGCAAATTTGTCGTGCAAATCATAATCACGCTGAAACTCGAGCTGAGATTTTATCAACAGATAGCAAACGACCATTCCTATGCCGAGACCTGCTATGTAATAAAGCGAAGCGCCGCCGAAATATTCCTTGATAGAAATACTGCCAAGACCTCCGAGCGTAACGGCGACGGCAACGGCAACGATCCCGTAAAAGCTTTTGTCTATCTTAAAGCTTTGACGGTACTTTATAAAGTGATAAAAGAACGCAAAAACGATAAAGACAGCAACAGGTACACCGAGCGAGATATAAAACATCTCGTTGCCCTTGATATTTGTTTCTATAAAATTATAGCACTGAAGCACGGACGCGCAAAGCAGCAAAAACGGCAAGGTTGTTGCCATTATGTCATCGCACACAATAAGAATAAACGCAATAAGAACGGCAAAAAACACCATGCTCGCCACCTCGGCACCGAGGCAAACGAACACACCGGCAATGAGCGCCGCAAATATCATAAACGTGCGGCTTAGGAAAAATCTTCTCAGCTTTGCTATTATATCCGTCATAAAAAAACCTTTCTGTCAATATCAATAACGACAAGCTCTCGCGGATTGAACAATCTCGGGAACGAAACCGTGTTTGCAAGACCGCGCCCAACTACAAGACGGCCGCAAAAAACTCCGCCGTCGTACCGCGGCAATATTCCCTGCCCCGGTGCAAAAAGCCCCCGGCCGAAAATTCTTACCTGCCCGCCGTGCGCGTGTCCCGAAAGCACAAGGTCGATATCTCTGTCCTTTAAATATTTTTCATAGTATTCGGGGTGATGGCAAAGTAAAATGCGAAAGCCATTTTGCTTTTCAAACTCGCCAAGCCAATCCGTCATCGGCACAAGGCTCTCTTTCGTCATGCCCGAGGTCAGACCGCCGACGGCGATCTCACTGTCGTGTCGGCAAAAATCATCACACAAAAGCCGAGCTCCCGTTTTCTCTATCAGCTCAATATTTCGCCTGTGCGGCAAAAGTCCGAAATTCTTTTTGTAATAATGACCGCAAAGCTCGTGATTACCGAACGAATAATACGTCGGTGCAATACGGGAAAGCTGCGAAAGGAGTTCTGTGGCACTTGCGTGAGTGGCGGTCTTTCCGTCGGTTTCGGCAAACTCTCCTTCAAGCTTATCAAGGCGTGAGGTAAGATCGCCCGGAATTGCAATAATATCGGGGGATAGCTTTGCCACGTCTTCGGCAAGCGTCGGCAGCTCTACGTCATGAACGTCGGAGATCAAAACGATGCGACGCGCTCTATTTATTTTTTTTGATGTTATATTATAGAAAACAGTTTTCATACACAATCATTTTAACACAGTACTGCAAATTTTGCAACACTTATTTTTATTCTTGTAAAAATGCGATATATGTGATACAATATACTAAAATAATCAAAGGAGAGCGCGACAGATGCCCTACTCACTCGGAATATACACACTGGGCTGTAAGGTCAATCAGTATGAAAGCGAGGCTATTGCCGAGGCGGCGCAAAAGCGCGGTTTTTGCATAAAACCGCCGACCGAAGCATGCGACGCATACATAATAAACACATGCACCGTCACGGGTGAGAGCGACAGAAAATCGCGCCAGCTCATTCGCCGTGCGCTTTCGGCAAACCCTTGTGCGGCAGTCGCCGTTACGGGGTGCAGCTCGCAGGTCGCCCCCGATAGCATTGAAAAGATCAGCGGCGTCGATTATATATGCGGAAATGCAGACAAGCTATCCTGTGTTGACGCGCTGCTTTCGATCCTTGAAGGCAAAGAAGCTCCGAAAAATGCAGTTACCCCAATTTATGCCGCACCGTTTGAAAAAATGAATATAGAGCATTTTCCGCGCACCCGTGCTTATATCAAGATCGAGGACGGGTGTGAATCACACTGCACATACTGCATAATTCCGAAGGCTCGCGGAAAAATACGCTCAAAGTCAAAATGTGAGGTGCTCTCGGAGCTTTCGACCCTCGCCGCGGGCGGTTGCCGCGAGGTCGTGCTGACCGGTATCGAAACCGCGTCATACGGTATCGACCTTGAAAATTACAGGCTTGCGGACCTGCTCGAAGATGCGGACAGGCTGCTCGCAGGTCGCGCACGCATACGGCTTGGCTCACTTGATCCGTCGCTTATAAAGCCGCAATTTATCGAGCGCATAGCGGCACTCCCCTCTCTTGCGCCGCATTTTCACCTTTCGATGCAAAGCGGCTGCGACAAAACTCTTGCGCGTATGAAACGCAAATACAATACCGAAATGGCGCTCTTAGCCATGGACAGACTACGCACGGCAATACCCGACGTTCAGTTCACAACAGACCTTATAGTCGGCTTCCCCGGCGAGACCGACGAAGATTTTGAAACGACCCTGGAATTCGTAAATAAAGCAAGATTTCTTTCGGCGCACGTGTTTGCATACTCAAAAAGGAACGGCACGGAGGCGGCAAAAATGCCCGACCAAGTGGCAGAAAGCGTAAAGCGCGAGCGTTCTGCACGTCTTATTGCCGAGTGTAAACGGATATCGGACGAAATACTTAAAGAGCAGATCGGCAAAGAGGTTTCCGTTCTTTTTGAAACTTATTCAAACGGCTATGCCGTCGGGCACACCCCTTCTTTTATCGAGATCCGCGCAAAATCGGATATTCCACTTCATTCAACAGTCAAAAATGTTTGCATAACCGATATAGGTACAGGCAAAATTTTGGATTCGGAGCTCGGCGGAGTGAGAGTAAATTATAAAGTTGAGCAAATGCCCGAAAATTGAGCCTTTTTGAAAAAAATTTAAAAAAACTCTTGCATTTTCAAGTTTACTGTGGTATAATACTGTTTGCGTCTTAAAAAATGTATAAAAAATGATAAAAATATATCTTATCGCCGGTATAGGAGGTGTCTTTTAAATGGCAAAGTGTGATATTTGCGGAAAGGGCGTTGTCTTCGGACAGAACGTCTCCCACTCCCACCGCAGAACCAACAGAATGTGGAAACCCAATGTGCGCAAGGTCAGAGCCGTTGTTAACGGAACTCACACAACGATGCACGTTTGCTCCAGATGTCTGCGTTCGGGAAAAGTTACCCGCGCAAACTAATAGCATAAAAAGCCGATTCACTCGGCTTTTTTGTTTTCAACGGTGAGGGAGGTTTTATGAAATACGCAATAGTGGACAAAAGAATACCGAAAAAGGCACTCTCAGGACTTAAAGCTCACGGCTTTGAGCCGATCTTGATGCCGCCTTTTTCGCGCCTTTCGGAGCCCGTTGCATCTCACCCAGATATGCTTATGTTTTTCGGAGATAAGCTTTATTTTCCGAAGGAATATTACGGGATCGCCAAAAAGGAGATAGACCTTATTGCAGCCGCCTGCGGACTTGAAGCCGAGCCGTGCGACACAAAAATTTCTTCGGACTATCCGAATGATATAGCTTTTAACGCCCTCCCCCTCGGCGATCTTATATTTTGTAAAAAGGATTCGCTTTGCAAAAATATCAAAGAAAGCGGAAAGGAAACAGTAAATATCGCGCAGGGATATGCTAAATGTGCGGCCGTGAAAGTCTCGGAAAATGCCATAATAACCTCCGATCCGTCGGTCGCCAAAGCCGCCGAGGAGCACGGTATCGACGTGCTGAAAATATCAACGGGGCACGTTGCACTTTCGGGATACGACACAGGATTTATCGGCGGCGCATCGGGAGCTTGCGAAAATACGGTCTTTTTTTGCGGCTCGCTCTATACCCACCCCGACGGCGAAAAAATTTCCCTGTTTTGCAAAAAGCACAAAAAAGAGGCCGTCAGTTTATCTGACGAACCCCTTTATGATATCGGTACAATATTTTTTATTTGATATATTTTGCTCCGTCGGTGGTCTTTATTTCGCCGTTTGACATAAAAAACACCGCCTCAAAACGGCCCGCTTCGTAAAATTCCATGGAGCGCTCATAGCCCATAACGAAAAACGCGGTTGAAAGCGCATCGGCAGTTGCGCCGTCATCACAGATGACCGCAACGGAGCGCACAGAGCTGTTTGCCGGATACCCGGTTTTCGGATCAATTATATGATGATATTTCTCACCGTCGACGGTAACGTATCGCTCATAATCTCCCGAAACCGACACGTATCCCTCGGAAAGCTCGACCCGACCGAGATTTTTCCCCGAATCATCGGGATCACGCAGGCCGACACGGTAATCATCACCGCCGGCTTTTTCGCCGAAAACACCGACCATTCCGCCGAAATCCAGCATATATCCGCGCACGCCGTAGGCTTGCGCGTTTTCTTTTATCAACGCGGCAACCGCCGTTTCGGCATATCCCTTGCCCACACCGCCGAGATCGATCTTCGTTCCTGTGTCAAGCCAAACCTCGCCGTTTTCAATATGAACTCGCTCAAATCCGACGCGCGAAAGCTCGCCATCAAGACGTTCGGCACTCGGCAAAGCGTTCGCGCTTTCGCATTCGTCCCACATATCGGAAAGCCCCGAAACCGTCGGATCAAAAGCTCCGCCCGAAAGCAGATAAACCTTTTTTGCCGTTTCGAGCACGGCAAGCGTTACCGCGTCACACGACACGCGCTCTCCTTTGTTCAAGCGATAGACATCACTGCCCGTACGCGTTTTGGAGAGCTTGTTCTCGATCGAATATATAAGGCTCTCACACTCCGAAATAAGCTCCGATACATCGGAGGTGGCGCTTATATGGATCGAAACGTCAGTGTCCATCGCAAAGATGTATTTTGTTTGATATGTGTCCTTCGGCGCGCATGAAAACAGCGGCAAAAGCGCAAGCATTAAACAAAACGCAATTTTTCTATATATTTTTCGCATTTATGATCTTCTCCGTTTTTGGATAAAGAATATTCAAGATCCAGCCCGTCAGCGCACCGAACGGCACTCCGCAAAGAAGTATAACGGGCAAATAGGAAAGAGCTCCCGTGCCGTATATCAGAATCGCAGCAAATATTTGCCCCGCGCCGTGAAGCGCCGAGGATAGGACCGATGCCCCGATAAAGCTCATTTTACCGCGCTTCAAGATCGGCATTGATAAAAACATCGAAGCATATGAAAGCATACCGCCCGAAAGTGAAAACAAAAATGAAATCGGCGAGCCGAAAAGTAATGCCGACAAAGCTATTCGGGCAAATGAAACCAGCGCCGCATCATACTTTGATATAGTGAAAAACGTGAGCATTACCGCAAGATTCGCAAGCCCAAGCTTGATACCGGGAAGCGGTATCAAAAGTGAGATCGGAACGATTGCCTCAATATATGAAAATGCAAGCGCCGCAAGCAGCATCGCGGCAGAATACGCCACCCGCTTACCCTGCGGATATGTCATCGCCGTCACCTCCGCCGATATTTATTACAATGCCCGCAGGCGCACAGATTATGCTCTGCCCCGACAAAGAGATCTTGCCGCTGTGAACGCACACGCGGTCATCGCACGAGCTTTCCGCCACATATACCTCGCCGTCCTCGATCACAACAGTCAATTTTATGCCGTTGTTCTCGAATTCGAGCCTTTTATTCTCCGTCAGCGCGCCCTCGTAAATGGCTACCGAAGCCCCTCCGCTTTTTGCCGTCACGCTGACCTCTTTTCCCTCGTTGCCGATCAAAAAAGGAAGCAAAAAAAGCGCGAGCGCCAAAAGGACAACCGCGATAATTATAATAAGATCAAGCACTGTCGGGCGAGTTCTCATTTTCTTCCTCTTTCATATGATATACCGTTATTATACCATACGGTATGATTGGTGTCAAGGTGGGCGGTCACTGTGTGACCGCCCGTTTGAGCTTCACGCCTTAATAAATTCTTTCCTCTTTGCCAAGCAATAAGCGCAGCTCGTTATGCAGCGTTCGAAACTCTGCTTTTCGCTCCTCGATGTCGGGGAATACAGCTCCGACCTGAACCTGAATGAAATCCTGCGAAAGCTGTGCAAGACGCGCCTTTATCTCCATGGCCCTTGCTTTTGATAAGGCTTTCGCTTTTCGAGCGTTGTAAGCTTCGATATTGAAGGTCATATCTTCGCAAAAATCAGAACCATTGCAATCAGAATACTTATCGTCAAGCTCGATCACTTTATAATTGAACGGTGCTACCGATATTTCATCAAACGTATATATGCCTTTTTCAACCTTATCCATAACGGTCTTGTCGATATAAAAAGATCCGTTTTTTTCTTTTCTTATTCCTATTTTCATCTTTTTTCACCTCAATATATTTCTATGCGAGTAACCATACACTCCTCGGGGTCGTCATTCGTACAAATTCCATCAGACGAGATAAAAGTGTAACGGCAAGATAGTTGAGAGATACAACCGCTATCCATATAAAATCGCGCCAATATAGCACCTAAACCCGTTTCGTAGCCATTGTCGCAAGATACAAGAGTAGCCGTTCCAAAGCCATCGGAATTTCTTATATCAGCAACGCCGTAACTATAATCGGTGCGACTGCTGATTTTTCCTTTAACATAAATACGCATTACTCGGCTGGCTGCATACAATGCAAATTCTTCGTCGGAAAGAGCCACGCCCATACTGCCGTTTGTCATAGCCATTCCGTTTGGATAAGCACTGCCATACATACCGAAAACAGGCTTGTCGTTCATATCGTAGAGGACCGTTCCGCCACCGCCGCCGTTGCCGCTTGAATTGAGAAGCTCTTGCAGCTGTGCTTCGGAAAGAGTTGTATCTCCGATTTTAATTGTTCCGTCTTTATTTACCTCAAACACATTGCTTCTCTCGCTGTCACTCTTTCCGTTACCGACCACGAACAGCTTGCCCGAATTATAATAACTCTGTTCGTTGAATGTGCCGATCGTAAAAGTGTTGGGGTTGCTTGACTTCAAGCCCTTGCCGAACATATAGTTGTAATTTACTCCGCCTACTACGCAATCTTCGCCCACAACAGCGCACGAGTTCGGAGCATTGCCTGCCGAGCCGAGATTATTGTTGCGCCCTCCGATAAGAGAAAAGTTCGCGCCCGATCCTTCCGCTTGGTTATTGCTATCGCCGAAAATCAGATTTTTGTTACTGACCTCACCGCGATCTCCTGCCACGCTTTTTCCCGTACCGTCGTCATAATGATGTCCGTGTCTTGAACCGAACACGGCGTTGCCTGCGCCTTTTATTGCGTGACCTTTACCAACACCAATATTGCAGTCGGAGCTTGTGCTCACCTCAAAAATTTGGTTTTCCGTACCGAATAAGGCATTGTTTTCACTTGCGACTACATTATCCGTTCCGCCGTTTACATTTCCGAGCTCGTCGGAAATAGCTCCATTATCGCCTTTTTCTCCTTTGAGCGATGCTCTTTGCTCATCGGTCAACTCGTCAAAGCTGACTGTTCCGTCAATACCGGGGTCGCCCTTGTCACCTTTGTCGCCTTTATCACCCTTCTCGCCTTTATCGCCTTTTTCACCTTTTTCGCCCTGTATACCTTGTATACCCTGCTCGCCCTTTTCTCCGGGATCTCCCTTTTCTCCCTTTGAGCCTCGAATTCCGGTCATTCCACGTTCGCCCTGATCGCCTTTTTCACCCTTCAATTCTCCGGCGGCAAGCTTATATTCAAGCGTTTCGGATATCGTATTTGCTCTTTCGGTCGCTTCGCTAAGCTCCCCGAGCCTTGCATCAACGGACGCGGCAGATGCCGCGGCGGCGCCCGCCGTTTCCATTACGTCCGCAAGAATATCGGGATAGCATTCAAGCACCTCCTCGCCGTTATCCTTGCTCGGCAAAACACTTATTCTGTCGTAGAGCTCGGTGTTATATTCATAAACGATATCTCCTTCGTCATCAACGCACCGCAGCTTTACCGTGAACTCAAGTCTGCCGACATACGCCGTTGCGTCCTTTCGTATCTTCCACGAAAATTTAACACGCTCGGTTTCGGCGTTGAACGCAAATCCGTATCCCATAGCAACGCCACTGCTCTTTTTCTTGGTTTTAAGATCAATGTTATCATAATGGATCTCCACTCTTTCGCAAAGGCTCACATCATGCCCCTCGATATATCTCGGCATATCAAAAGTAAAGACCTCCGAGCAATGGTCACCTTGAATGATATTGCGTTTTTTCGAGGTCGTATTCCATTTCTTTTTGACCTCGTCAAGCACAAAATGGGGATCTTGATCTATTGTCTCATGTGTCATTTTATTCTCCTTTTCAGTTTTTGTTTCTTTTAGGAAACTTAATCCTCAAAAAAATATCGGCGACGCAGCCGTCAGCTATTTTGTTTCCTTTAAGATACCATATTATACCATATTTTCTCCGTTTTGTCAAGTATTTTATTATTTTTTCAAAAAACAGTTGCATTTTGGAAACTTATGTGCTATAATATAGGTATAAAACGGAGGTATGGCATGAATATAGGTAAAATAATAGCCGAGCGACGCGCGGAGCTCGGTTTGACGCTCGAGCAAATAGGCGCCGCCGTCGGCGTGAGCAAAAGCACGGTCAAAAAATGGGAGGACGGATATATTTCCAACATGAAGCGCGACAAGATCGAAAGTCTTTCGCGTGTTCTTATGATTGACCCTATTTCTCTGATAACGGGAGAGCTCTCTCCCCTGCCATTGATTCCCAAAATGAAAAAGATCCCCATTCTCGGCAAAACTGCCTGCGGAGATCCTATTTTCAGTCCGAATTACGATGACGGATATGCCCTGATCGGCGAAAATTTTGAAGCCGATTTTGCGCTTGAGGCCAAAGGCGACAGTATGAAAGATGCCGGTATCTGCGACGGGGATACCGTTTACTTTAAAGAACAGGATATGGTCGATAACGGGCAGATCGCCGCCGTGTTCATCGACGGCGAGGTGACGCTCAAGCGCGTATATTACTACCGCGACAAAAACAAGCTCGTTCTCCGCCCCGAAAACCCCGAATATGAGCCCCTCGTTTTTGTCAACGGGGAGCTTGATTCGATAAGAATTATAGGACGTGCCGTAGCGCATCTGCGCAAAATATAGTACTATATCTTGTTTTTAAAATACTGATAAAGATTGCACGGTATCATGCCGTTATACAGCTTGCGCACCTTATCGGCTCGGCGGCCGTAATATTTTTCGAAATCGAAATATGACGAAAGGATATATACCTGCCACGGTGCCATCGCGTCAAAGGCGCGACCCATATCTCGGTAAAGTGCCTGCACCTCGCGCTCGCTCATCATTCGCTCGCCGTACGGAGGATTACAAACGATAGTGCCCCGGCGATCCTCGGGTTTTTTGATCTTTCGCGCGTCTGCCTCGAAAAATTTTACCTTGTGTGCAACGCCCGCACGCTCCGCATTTTCCCGAGCGAACCCCAAAACGTTTTTATCAACATCGCTGCCGTACGCCTCGAACCCCGTTGAATCATCGACTGCGGCTTTGGCTTCTTCCCTCGCCCGCAAAAAGATCCCAGCGGGTAAAAACTCGTATTTTTCCGCAAGGAACGGGCGATTTACACCGGGCGCGCGCTTTGTCATTATCATCGCCGCCTCAATAGCTATCGTGCCCGAGCCGCAGGTCGGATCCCAAAGGAGCACGTTTTCACGCGGGCGGGAATTGTAAACCAGCGCCGCCGCAAGTGTTTCGCGCAAGGGAGCGGCGCCTGCCGCAGGGCGATAGCCGCGCTTATGCAGTCCGAGCCCTGAGGTGTCCAGCATCACGGTTACGACGTCTTTTATAATGAAAAATTCTATTTGGTATGTGACACCCGTTTCCTCGAACCAGCGAATGCCGTATTTTGAGGAAAGCCGATCGACCACCGCCTTTTTGACGATGCTTTGGCAATCCGAAACAGAAAAGAGCGTGCTCTTTACAGAGTGCCCCTTAACGGGAAACGCATCTTTTTTTCCTATATAATTCTCCCAAGGGAGCGCTTTCGTCCCCTCAAAAAGCTCGGTGAACGTGCGTGCCTCAAAGCGCCCGATGCAAAGCAGCACGCGCTCGGCACAGCGCAGATTTATATTCGCACGGGCAAGATCCTCGGGCTCGCCCTCAAAATAAACGCGACCGTCTATCGTTTCCGTTCTTTTGCAGCCGAGCGCGTCTATCTCCTCTCCGAGATAACGCTCAAGCCCGAACATGCAGGTCGCAACCATTTGTATCTTCATAAAATTTCTCCACAGTATAATGTATGGATATTATACCTTTTTCTAACCGATATGTCAATCCCCACTTACGTACGGACGGGTTTCGTGCTAAAAAACAAAACAAGGTCAGGTGAAATCATGACAATAAAAGATCTCTTTTGCCCAAAGCCGAAAGCAAAAGCGGAATGCCCCAAAGAGCTTCTGAAATATCAGCGCTCGCGCCGAACGCTGCGAAAAAAGTATCTCGGCAAGGAAGTCAATATAAAGATCGATCGCCCGATAGGATACGTGCATAAAAAAGGCGAAAAAACTCTCGTTTATCCTATAAATTACGGATATATTGAGGGAGTGCTCGGTGGCGACGGCGAGGAGCTTGACGTTTACCTCGTCGGTGTCGATACGCCGGTAAAAACAGCTGATTGCCGAATTGTCGCCATCGTTCGCCGCAAAAATGACGTTGAGGATAAACTGATCGGCGTGCCGAACGGCATGAGCTTTACAAAAGAAGAACTCGAAGCCGCCGTACATTTTCAGGAAAAATATTATGTCAGTTACGTTGAAATGTGATCTCGACCGATTTGCAGGTGCACTTGCAGCAGTGCTCGAGGGTGATCGCTGCGATCGCGGCATCGGCACACTCGGTGAAAAAACTCTGCATTCGGTTTTGAAAAATTATTTCGAGCCATGCCCCGAAAATCACGAGATAAAGATCGGAAGATACGTAGCGGATATAGTCAACGGCGACGGAATAACGGAAATTCAAACGCGCTCGTTTGACAGGCTTCGCCCAAAGCTCACCGCATTTTCGGAGTTATCGCCCGTCACCGTTGTTTGCCCCGTCGTTCGGCGAAAAGCGCTCGTTTGGATCGACCCCGAAAACGGAGAAATGACGAAAGCGCGCCGTAGCCCGAAAATCGGAAAGCCGTCTGACGCTCTGCGCGAGCTTTGCCGGATCCATGAATTTATCGGCAGAGAAAATATCCAAATCTGCATACTGATGCTCGATTGCGAGGAATACCGCATGCGTGACGGTTGGGCGCGCGACGGCAAACGCGGCTCAACACGTTATGAGCGAATACCGACTGAGCTGATCGAGGAAATTTACATTGAAAGCGCCGCCGATCTTGCCGAGCTTTTGCCCGATTCCCTGCCCGAGCAGTTCACAGCTAATGATTTTCGGCGCGCTGTCGGCTTTGGCGGAATGTCGGCATCGTTTACTCTTAAAATGCTCGCCGAGCACGGCGTAATCAAGCAAGCAGGCAAGATCGGGAAAGCGTTTTTGTACGTTCAAACTTGACAAACTTATAATTTATGGTATAATGTTATAGCAACTTTGCCGGACGGCCGCGCGGTATCATGCCGAAAGGTCTTACCGTGAGGAAAGTCCGGGCTTCAAAGGGCAGGATAGCTGATAACATCAGCCGCAGGTGACTGCCGGGAAAGTGCAACAGAAATAAACCGCCTCTTTTGAGGTAAGGCTGGAAAGGCGAGGTAAGAGCTCACCCGTTCCTATGGTAACATAGGTCCGCTGTAAACCCTATCCGAAGCAACACCGTATGAGGATCGTTTGCCCGACACATATCCTCGGGTGGCAGAGGGCGAAAGCCCCGAGCTTCGCGGCGACGCGAAGCAAAGATAGATGGTCGTCCACGACAGAACCCGGCTTACAGGCAAAGTTGCAAAAAGAAAAGACCCCTTTTTAGGGGTCTTTTTTATATTTTCTTTATATCAAACGAATTTGCGATCAAATTACGTGCCTCGCGCAGCCCCGCGACCTGACCGTCCGATATAAGCTGAACGGCAAGATTTCCTATCGCCGTCGCCTCGGTCACACCAGTAATGACCGATCTTCCCGAAAACTCCGCCGTCAGCTTGTTCAAAAACTCGTCCTTGCTGCCGCCGCCGACTATGTATATCGTATCGTATTTGTTGCCCGTCATACGCTCGACGTTGTCGGCCGCCTTAGCATACGACGCCGCCAAGCTGCGATATGCCGCGCGCACTGTGTCCGCAACTCCGTTCGGTGCGGGATATCCCTTTTCGACAAGGCACTCGGAGATAGCCGCCATCATGCTCTTTGGGGCCAGCAATCTTTGGTCGTCGGCATCGTAAATGCCGTCGTAATTGCTTTCCATCGCCATTAGCATAAGCTCCTGATAGTTATATTTGCCCTTGTTCTCGCGCTTGATCGACTGTATCATCCAAAGACCCATGATGTTACGAAGAAGTCTTATCGTGCGATAAATTCCGCCTTCGTTCGAAAATCCTGTCGAAAGCGCCTCGGGCGTAAGCTCCGGCTCCGACGCTTCAATACCGAAAAGCGACCACGTTCCGCTTGAAATATAAAGCGGCGAATCGTTTGCCGGAACGGCAATTACGGCAGATGCCGTGTCGTGCGACGCTGTAAGTATGACCTCTGCGTCAAATCCTATATAAGCCTTTACATCATCTTTAAAGCGACCTACTTTTTCGCCCGGCTGCGAAAGCTCTGAAAACAATTTTTCGGGGTAACCGAGCTTTTGTATAAGCTCCGCGCTCCAATTTCTGTTTTTTGCGTCGAGCATACCCGTTGTTGATGCAAAGGTATATTCCTGACGCTTTTCACCCGTGAGCAAAAAGTTCAAATAATCGGGTATAAAGAGCATCGATTCGGCTTTTTCGATCTTGCCTGTCTTTTTATCGCAGTAGAGCTGGAAGACTGTGTTAAAGCTGTTCTCTGCCGTTCCCGTGATCGAGAAAAGCTTTAACACAGTCTTCCAGCTCTACTGCGATAAAAAGA
>SVSW01000055.1 GCA_015064095.1 Oscillospiraceae bacterium
CCGTTTGAGCCCCAGGGAGCGCAGTCACGGCAGGTGCATCCGCCCTGATCGTATGGCCAATAGACGACGTAATCGATCTTGAGGTCGGTGAAATGCTCAAGCATTTCGCGGCGCGCGCGGAGGATCTCCTCGATACCGCCCGGCTTTGAGGGGCAGATCTCAACGTGATAATGCGAATCGGGCTCGGCAAAATAACCGTTCTGCACCTGCCATTCGGCGCGCAGATCGGCGGGCGACGTGGAAAATCCCTCGTTCGAGAGCATCGTAAGCGAGCCGCCCATACCGAGGCGGTTTGCGTATCCGAGGATCGCACGAAGACGGCTGACAAGCTTTTGCGCGCCCTCGTCCCGCATCGAGGTGAAATGATGCATATCGAACCAGACAAGCAGGCTGTTACAGCCTCGCAAGGCAAGGTCCTCAATGACCTCGTATATCTTTTCAAGCGGAGCGGTGTGGTAGAAATTTTCAAAATGAGTGGCAAAATACATACCGCGAAGGTGTGTTTTCGGCGTAAAATCAAGCTTGCCGACAAATGGAGTGAACCCGCCCCTGCCGTCAAAACGCGAAAGGCGCAAAAATCTGCCGAATGCGGCGAAAAGAGCAAGATCGTCTGCGGCGCGCAAGCTTGCGCGGTCGGAGTCGGATGCTATTACGTATCTTTCATCCGTCAGCGCCGAGTCGAGCGAAAAAGTGACCTCAAAGCCTTCGCCGAGCCCGATCTTTCGCAAACCGAGAACGCGCTCGGCACATTTTTTGAGTATTTCAAAGCTTTCCGCGTTCATTGAAATGTTAGTCAGCTTCATTTTTTAATATCCTTCCTATTGCTTTCGGGATCGCCGAGACGGTGTCGGAGGCGATCATACTTACGGGATTGATACTTGATTCTGCGATCTCGCCTGCGAGTCCGTTGACGTAAGCGGCAAGCGCGGCGGCTTCAAGCGGATCGGGAATGTACGCCGAGGTCGCGGCAAGAATGCCCGAAAGGACGTCGCCGCTTCCCGCCGTTGCCATACCGGGACAGCCTTTTTCGATGACGTAGACTGTTTCTCCGTCGGTGACAATTGTAGAGGGACCCTTGAGAAGCAGTACGCATCCGTTTTCACGGGCATATTCCTTTGCGGAGTCTATCGGCGCGGCGAGGATATCGTCCACCGTAAGTCCCGAAAGACGCGAAAATTCCATATTGTGCGGGGTGAGTATCAGCTTGCATTTGGAGTTCTTGATCGCATCCGAGCCGAGGCGCGAGAGGGCGGTCAGACCGTCTGCATCGACCGTGAGCGTGCCTTTATAGTTTTTAAGAAGGTATGCAAGCGACTTTCGTGCCTCGTCCGAAAGACCGATCCCCATACCGAAAGCGATGGATTTCGTCCTGCGGCAAAGCTCGGAAAGCTCGTTTTCGTTAAATAGGATTCCGCCGTCAGCCTCGGAGAAGGGATAGACGGTAGCTTCAAGTATTTCGGGCATCATCATAGGCGCAAGCGTCCCGGGGACTGCAAGCATAGCCACGCCCGCGCCCGAGCGCATTGCGGCGTTTGCCATAGCGGCAAGGCGGATCGCTCCGCTGTATCTTTTTGAACCGCCGATGAGGGCAACGTAGCCCCAGGTTGATTTGTTTGAAAAATTTTTGCGTTCGGGAAAGACCGAGGCGGTCGGCTCATAGAGATAATATGGGTTATCGATTGGCTTGATACCGATATCGAGATTGACCTTGGATTTCATAACGTCCTTCGCGCGGTTGAGAAAATGTCCGGGCTTGAATGAGCCAATCGAGCAGGTGAGATCGGAGAGGCAGACCGTCTCGCCCATTCCCGTGTCGCCGCCCAGACCGCTGTTGATATCGACCGAGACCTTGTAGGCATCGGCGGCGTTGTATTTTTCGATTACTTCCTTTGCGACACCGCGCACGCCGCCCGAAAATCCCGTGCCGAAGATGCAGTCAACGAGGGTGGAAAAGCGCGAAAGATCGGTACTTTCTGTGCATAATTCATAATGGATACCCGCTTCGGCGCATTTGTCAAAATAATACTTTCCGTCGGCGGAGAAGCGCTCTCCGAGGAGCAGGAGAGTGCAGTCAATATTTTTCTTTTTGAGTTCGAGTGCGATGACGTAGCCGTCGCCCGCGTTGTTGCCCCAACCGCAGACGATGCCCACGGGCGCGCGCCACTCGACCGAGTCGGCGACAGCCTTGCCCGCGCGGTACATAAGCTCAGTACTCGGCACCTTCGTTGCGATCGTGTGCGCGTCGCTTTTACGCATATTTTCAACGGATAGGATTTCTTTCATTATGATTTCTTCCTTTTCTTGATGATTGAATTATAGCATAATGTGACGGAATAGTCAAGAGGAAAATGATTTATAATATTAGCTGAAATGTATAGCTTTATTGTTGTAACACAAAAAGGACTGAACCATTTTGATTCAGCCCCGGGCCGCTGACAAAGTAACCTCATAATCAGACATATGGCAATTTACGCAAAAAAGCAGAAAGCTATGTTAGTACTTGCTATGCAGGAGTGAAGGGGGCGCAGCCCCCTTCAAGAAGAACGATGTCATCCTGAGGGTGCGAATACTTGCCGTTGGCAAGTGGCAATTCCGACTTCTCGGCTTACGCTTCCATTTTCCTTCGGAAAACCGTCGGAAATGCCCGCAACCGCTTGCGCCCGGTAGGTGTGTTGCTTTGCAACGCACCTATAGTTTGCCGAAGGCAAACAGTGGATCATCGTGCTGACCGAGTTGTTCCTCGGTCAGCGTGGTGCTGGCGAAGTGGTCTGTACAGCACCGACCAAACTAAAAGCATATGAATATAGAAAATCACTGTGTAGTTTCAAAATTACACAGTGATTTTATATTATTTTGCCTTTCAAAAGTGTGAACAACTACGTTTGACTATAATTATACGGTTATTCACACCAAACTTCTCCGTACAGGCACCGCGGCGCGCTTATAAATGGGCGCGCCACGAGATTCTTCGGCGGCATGGCGGTCTGCGGACGCCGCCTCAGAATGACAACATTACGTTTGCAGGGGCTTCGCCCCTGCACCCCGCTAAGCAAGCGCGAACACAGCTGTTTGTCTATTGTTGTTCAATTAGATAATTTTTTGTGTCAGCGAAAAACTTACAAAACACAGCTAACAGTATAGTATGGTCTGTTTATCGACTATTGTCAATCCTCAAAAAATGGTGTATAATATAGTTACATACACATAGCTCCGATTGCTGCGACACAAAAACTGCTGACTCGTGATTGAGTCAGCAGTTGGTTTTTATTTAACCGAAGCCCCATATCCCGCTCTTTGGAGCTTTGAGATGATGACTTCATCTGCGACGTCCTCGGCGTAGGATACGGTCAGCTCGTTTTTTCTGAGGTTGACGCTTCCCGCGATGCCCTTGACGTCGTTGATTACCTCCTCGACACGACCGCGGCAATGCTCGCAATGCATACCCGTGACGGTGAAGGTCTTGGTGTATTTTACGTTCTTTAGCTTCTTCTTTTTCAGCTTCAAAGAGCCTCCGCCGCAGC
>SVSW01000019.1 GCA_015064095.1 Oscillospiraceae bacterium
CGTATACAACGTGAACTACACGGTTGAGAACACCCGTGTTGCCAACGTTACCGACTATGATAAACTGACGCTTGAGGTCAAGACCAACGGTACGATCTCAGCGAAAGAAGCGATTTCACTCGGAGCCAAGATTCTCAACGAGCATCTCAACTTGTTCGTCGACCTTTCTGACGAAGCCAGAAAGACCGAGATCATGGTTGAACGTGAGGAAACTATCAAAGAAAAGGTTCTTGAGATGACCATTGAGGAACTTGACATGTCTGTTCGTAGCTTCAACTGCTTGAAGCGCGCGGGTATTGACACAGTCGAAGATCTTATCAACCGTACCGAGGAGGACATGATAAAGGTCCGCAATCTCGGAAAGAAGTCGCTTGAAGAAGTTATCCAGAAGCTGCACTCTCTCGGACTCGACCTCAAAAAAGAGGAAGAATAAGAGAGCGCACAATCAAGAAAACTTAGAAGGAGGCTATAAAAATGCCCGGTACAAGAAAACTCGGCAGACCTACGGCGCACAGAATGAGCATGCTCCGCGGTCTTACGACATATTTGCTTGAGAACGGCTCGGTTGAGACGACTCTCACAAGAGCCAAGGAAGTCCGTTCTCTCGCCGAGAAGATGATCACTCTCGGTAAGAAGAACACTCTCGCCAGCCGCCGTGCGGCACTTGCGTTCATCACCAAGGAGGACGTTGTGACAAAGCTGTTCACAGAGATTGCTCCGAAGTACGAGAACCGCGAGGGCGGATATACCCGTATTTACAAAATGGGACCTCGCAGAGGTGACTCCGCCGAAATGGCGATCATCAAGCTCATCGAGGACTAAGATCATAAAGTGCTCGCCGAATGGCGAGCACTTTTTTTATATTACTACTTGACAAGAGAGGGCATTTGTGCTATCATAATCTAAACCGATGAAAAAGAGAAGTAGGAAGAATACTTTCGGCAAAGAGAGCTGCGGACGGTGTGATCGCGGTGCGAAAGCGCTTTTGAATGGACTTTTGAGGGCAAACGGAAAGCCGTGTGGCTAGTATGTGCGACGGAGCGTGATTTCTCCGTTAAAAAAGATCAATAATTTCAGTTATGTAGGGTGGCAAAGCAAGAGTTTTCTCTTGTCCTGTAATGAAACGGGGCAGGAGATTTTTTGTTTTCACCGGAAAGGCAGGCAATTATGCAAAACAAAGAGATCCCGTACAAAATTTATCTTCGTGAGGACGAAATACCGCGTCAATGGTACAATGTTCGAGCAGATATGAAAAACAAGCCGGCGCCGCTCGTCGACCCAGATACCATGAAGCCGATAACGATCGAAAAGCTCTCGACCGTCTTTTGCCGCGAGCTTGCAGAGCAGGAGCTTGACGATACGACACCGTACATAGATATTCCCGAAGAGCTTATCAGCTTTTATAAGATGTACCGCCCAGCACCGCTGGTTCGCGCTTATTGCCTTGAGAAAGAGCTTGGCACGCCGGCACATATTTACTATAAGTTTGAGGGCAATAACACATCGGGAAGCCATAAGCTCAATTCTGCGATCGCACAGGCTTATTACGCCAAAAAGCAGGGCTTAAAGGGCGTCACGACCGAGACCGGAGCAGGTCAGTGGGGTACGGCACTTTCCATGGCGTGCTCGTATTTCGGACTTGACTGCAAGGTGTTTATGGTCAAGGTCAGCTATGAACAAAAGCCATTCCGTCGAGAGGTCATGAGAACTTATGGCGCGTCTGTTACACCTTCACCGTCTGAAACCACAGAGGTCGGACGCAAGATTCTTGCAGAGCACCCGGGAACCGGCGGAAGTCTTGGCTGTGCCATCTCAGAGGCTGTCGAAGCCGCTATGAGATCGGGCGGCGAGTATCGTTATGTGCTCGGAAGCGTTCTTAATCAAGTCCTTTTGCATCAGACTATTATCGGCCTTGAAACCAAGGCGGCACTTGATAAATATAATGTAAAGCCTGATATAATCATCGGCTGTGCCGGCGGCGGATCAAACCTTGGTGGACTTATCTCGCCCTTTATGGGCGAAAAGCTGCGGGGAGAGGCGGATTATCGCATTATCGCAGTTGAGCCTGCGTCCTGCCCGAGCTTGACGCGCGGAAAATATGTTTACGATTTCTGCGATACCGGACGAATTTGCCCAATGGCGAAGATGTATACGCTTGGATCGAATTTCATTCCGTCGTCAAGCCACGCAGGTGGTCTGCGCTATCATGGAATGAGCTCTGTTTTGTCCCAGCTTTACGATGATAAGCTCATGGAGGCTGTTTCGGTCGAGCAGACCTCGGTGTTTGCTGCTGCCGTGCAGTTTGCACGCGTTGAGGGCATTTTACCTGCACCCGAATCGTCACACGCGATCCGCGTTGCTATTGACGAGGCGCTAAAATGTAAAGAGACGGGCGAGGAGAAGACTATCGTATTCGGATTGACAGGAACGGGTTACTTCGATATGTTTGCTTACGAGCGCTTCAATAACGGTGAAATGAGTGATTATATTCCGACCGATGAGGAGATAGCAAAATACGCCGCAACGCTGCCCGAACAACCTAAGTTTTAATAAGGAATTAAAAAAGCCCCTGCGCAGCAGGGGCTTTTTTCTTTTACTTATTTAACAATTCAAGATATTCTTCAAGAGTGATGTCAAGTGCGCTTATGCGCTCGGCATGATAGCGGCCGACATAGCGGAAATGCCAGGATTCATGTGAATAGCCTGTGATATCCTCGGCGTTTTCCGGATAGCGGAGAATAAATCCGAATTTCCATGCATTTTCCTCGAGCCACTCGGTCCAGTAGGGCTTTGTAAAGGGGTTTTCAAGAGTGTTATAACGGACGTCTATTAAGTCAATGGCAAGTCCTGTTCTGTGCTCGCTGCACTCGGGCAGGGCGGAGTACTGAAGCACGACCTCCTTTGCCTCGTCGTAAGAAAGGCTTGGGTCATCGGTCATTTCATCTTCGATATAACCGTTGAAAAGACTTGATTGATATTCATAAGTGCGATAGCCGCTTTGTGCGAAGATCTTGTTTTCAAGATCGTCTGCCTTAAATTCCGACTCAATCTCCTTGATCATTGCCTCAAGCGCCTTGGCGGCGTACTCTCGCATCTGATCGCAGTTGATATTGCCGTTCTTTATGCTGTCGGGAAGTGTTACAAGATCGTTCGGGGTGTAATCCTTTGAGATCGGGTTTTCCTTGTTAACGAGCACGAGATATGCATCGCGGTCGGAGGGGTTGAGATATTTATCGTATTCTTTCATAACGCCTGTGAGATACAGCACGCGGCTCATCGGGTCGGTGCTCTTGTTGAGAATTTTGACGGGCTCAAGCTCGTCCTTGCCCGTAACCTGCATGCGAGCGATCTTGACGACCGATCCGTCAACTGTGACCGAAATGCCTGAGAAAACGGAAGAGACCGTATCAAGTGATACCATACAGCCGCTGGCAGAAGCCTCTGCGGCAACGTTCATTTTAATTGAGTAGGGATTTTTCGTTCCGGCGACTGTTACCTTCGCGGTCGTTGAATCGTGCGAGAAAACTATTGCGTCACCGCCGGCTGAGGTGTATTTAGGTTCGGCGGAGCTGCCGGTCTTTTGAAGGTCGAGCATATCCGTCAAAAGATCGAGATTTATTAATATCGTGCCGTCGGAGGTGGTCTTAAGCTCCGATCTTTTATCGCCTATGCGCAGAGTATATTCGGTAGAGCCCGCGCCGCTATTTAGAACGGACGCAATGACCGCCGCGCTTATGCAAATAACGATCAGCAGTGTTAAGGCAACGACTGCTATATAATATGGAGTATATTTGTTTTTGGTTACAGTGGTATTATTATTCATTTCTATATTCCTTTTCTTTATTATTTGCTTTCGATTATGAAAAAGTACGGCGAGGTCGGCGAGTTGATTATCTTGATCTTAGTTGCGCAATGCTTCCATCTTATTAGAGTTTCAAGATATTCTTCAACCATTTTGCCTTCAAGGTCTCCCTCCTCGTGACCGGGGTAGACTGCGAGGGTTATAACACCGTCGGGTGCGAGCATTTCGATAGCAGATTTCAGTGCCGGCAGCGTGGTCTCTCGCAATGTGGTGATCGAATGGTCGCCTCCCGGAAGCCAACCGAGATTGAACATTCCCGCATTTATTTTTTTGTCAACGTACTTGGCTGCCAGGTGGTGTGAATCGCATATCAAGGTGTAATTTTCGGGGCAGCCCGCAGCCTTGAGGTTTTTTTCTGTTGATTCAACGGCAGAGCTTTGAATGTCAAATGCCCAAACATGGCCGGATTCGCCGACGGTCTTTGATAAAAATTCGGTGTCATGCCCGTTCCCCATGGTAAAATCGCAGGCATATCCCCCCTTGTCGAGGTGAGTGAGTATAAACTGTTTTTGAAGCTGCAAAAGATCTATCATTTTTTCTTCTCCGGCGGGCGGTGCAGATCGGAGCAGAGAAATTTTATCGCTCGTTCAACTGCGTCCTTTGAATTATTCCACGGTTCATCTGCATAGCGGTAATCGAATTTTTTGCAGAACCAGCTGACGTCCTCTGAAAGCTCGTCAAAATATTCTTCAACTATCTCTGCGGTTTGTTTTTTATATACCGAGAATTGCTTTTTGTCAAGCTCATCGCGTCCAACCTCAAGAAGCATCTTATAATGAGGCAGGCAAAAATAAGGCTGGCAGGCGTATTTTACGCGAAAATCGGCGTCGTTCTTCCAAAGATAGACGATATTGCTCAAAAGCCTAGAAAAATTGTATCCGATGCGCGAGCAAACATAGCATGAATCATCGAGCTTATCTATGCGCGATATCTGCTTTTCGCCCGGCTTGCCGAGTGCGCCCGAAATGCCGCCCGAATCGATATCTTTTCTTATTTCGGCGAGGTGAGATTCAAGCGTTAGCGCCATTCCGAGGCGGTTTTTTCGAACGAACATCATGTCATAATGCGTTTTGCAAAAGCCCTGCTTATTCGTCTGTATTCTGACGTCGGGCTCCATCATTGAAGCGCCCAGAATGAGATCGAGCTCATTTTCCTCGAGCATTCTGTAAAGAGAGCAAACGGGGCAGCCGCATGAGTGGTCGTCGCGCGCCGCTTCGAACGCTTCGTTTATGGGTATTGTGTAAATTTGTTCCATTTTGCATCCTTTTTCGCCGACGCTCTTGCAAAAAGCGCGGAGATGGTGTAAAATATATATATTATTATAACATATATAAGCCCGCTCTTGCAAGGGCTAAAAACAATATTTTTTAGGATTTTATGATTACGAAAGAAAAGACGGAAAATTTCATAAAGCTGACACCGAAGGGAGCATTTTCGGTTGCCAAGACCTTTGACTGCGGTCAATGCTTTCGCTTTGATCCCGTTGAAAATACGCCCCATGCGTGTGAGTTCTCGGGCGTTGCTTTCGGGCGACAGGTGAGCTTTGCCGAGGATAAAGGCGAGCTTTACATATACGGGGCCACCGAAAAAGAGGCAGAGGAGATATTTATTCCGTATCTCGGTCTTGATCTTGATTATGACGCGATAGATAAGGATATCGTTTCCCGTTCAAACAATGCCGCGCTTGTGCGCGCAGTCGAATTCGGGCGAGGAATACGAATTTTGCGCCAGGATCCCTGGGAGGCGGTCTGCTCCTTTATTATCTCACAAAATAATAATATTCCGCGAATTAAAAAAATAATCGCTGCGATGTCGGAACGGTACGGCGAGCCGATCGGCGGCGCGTATGCCTTCCCGACGCCCGAGGCGATACGCGATGCCGGGATCGAAGGAATGTTTGCTCTCAAAACGGGATTCCGTGCAAAATATCTCGTTGATGCCGCCGAGCGCGTGATCGACGGACGGCTTGAACTTGGAAAGATAGGCGATATGCCCATAGACGAGGCATCAAAAAAGCTTTGCGAGGTCAAGGGGATAGGGCCGAAGGTTGCGGCGTGCTCGCTCCTTTTCGGATTTGGACGGTACGATGCTTTTCCGATAGACGTTTGGATCAGGCGCGTTATGGGAAAATATTTCGATCCGAGCTTTGATATTGCGTCGCTCGGGCCTTATGCGGGTATTGCACAGCAGTATTTGTTCTATTATGAGAGATATCTTGGCGGTGGGGAATAATCCCACCGCCTTTTTCATAGAATTTAGTGGAAAATAAAGTCTTTTTTGAAAGGATGAATTCTATGGAAAAAAACAATTTCGGCGGATTTACCGCCGGCGGCGAAATGGTATTTGAAAAGCGAGGCGACAAAATATCCGTGCCCGTGTGCGAAAAGACCGTGGTCACGGAGCTTTCGGACGATTTGATATTGCCCGATTACCGCCCCGAAATACGTCGTTTGCTCCGCATTTCGGCGTCCCTCCCAACGCCGTCGCCATATGTCAGCTCCGATATGGCGGAGTTTTCGGGTGATGTTATTTACAGTATTCTATATGTCGGCGGCGACGGCAAGCTTGCCTCTGCGGAGCTGACCGCCGTTTATGACGCGGAGGCGGAATTCCCGTCCGGTATGGCAGAAAACATTATTGCGTGGGACGAGATCGCGGCGGAAAACATAGTCGGTCGAGTAACCGCACCGCGCAAGCTTAATATCCGCTGCCGCTTGCGTCACACCGTTCGCGCCGTCGGCGAGATGCCGACAGACGTTGAGCTTTCGGCAGACACCGGTACTGACGGTATTATGCGCCTCACTGAAACATACCCCTCATGCTTTTTTGCAATCGCGGACGACGACAGCTACGATATCGAGGAGAATTTCCCGGTGGGTGCGGAGGCAAGGATCATCTGTGCCGAAGCTGTGCCGTTTATCGGCGATGTACAGGTCAAAAACGGTGAAGCGGCACTGCGCGGCAGCGTTTCGGTGCGCGTGCTCTACGATACCGAGGGCGGCGACCCGATAAGCATTGACCGAAAGATACCTTTTGAGGCGGCTTTGCCGATTACAGCCGAGGGTGATGGCTGGGAGGCGACCGCGCACGGCACAGCTGCAGGCATATATACCGACATTGAGGACGGCACTCTGCGCTGCAAGATAAGACTTTCTCTTGCCGTGGCGGCACAAAAGGATATGCCTGCGGTGGTGACAAAGGATATTTTTGCCGTTGATCGCACCTGCGATATAAAGCATGCAGAGATCCAGTCGCTCGTATCTCGCTACTGCGGAGTGGGGAATTTCACCTTAAGCGGATCATCGGAGCTTTCGGGCGTGCCCGAGGAATACGAGGTCATCTCCGCCAATGCCACGGCGGAGCCCGGTGAGCTTTCTGCGGAAAACGGGAAATATGTACTTACCGGTAAATGCCGATTTTCTGCGCTGATACGCGGGGCAGAGGAATATTCCTGCCGCGAATTCGAGCTTCCGTTCAGATATGAGTTCGGCCGTGCCGACGGTGACTGCGACGATTATACCGCCGTACTTTCGTGCCCGATCGTTCGCGTGCGCGGCGACGGAAACGTTATGACTGCCGATGCCGAGATCTGCGCCTCGGTTCGTGCGCTGTCAAGAAAGAATATACTTGCCGTTCGCGAGGCGGTGTTCGGCGAGCCGGAGGACCTCGGAGCTAAGCCTGCTTACACCGTGGTCTATGTCAGCGAGGGGGAGAGCCTTTGGGATCTTTCAAAACGCTATTCTGCCGATCCCGAGGCTGTTGCCAAGGCAAACGGACTGCGCGTCGGTTCGCCTGCGGCACAGGATTCCCTCGAGGGCGTTGATTTTCTTATAATATAAAAAAAAGACCGCATAGCGGTCTTTTTTTATTTTGCTTCGGTATCCTTGGTTGCTGCAGCAGCGTCCTCGGCTGTTACGTCAACTCTTGAGATAGCGGATTTAAGGAAGCGGATCTTCGTGCCGTCGCGGCTGGTCTCGATAACGACCGTGTCTTCCTTGACGCTTACGACGCGTCCGATGATTCCGCCGATCGTTGTGATCTCGTCACCGATACGGATAGCATCGCGCATATTCTTTATTTCCTGATCCTGCTTTTTCTGCTTTCTGTTCATGAAAACGAAGATAAGGACCATGGCAACGATCATAACGCCGTAAACGATAAGATCCATTCCGCTGCAGCCACCTGTCTGCGCTGTTCCCGATGCGTTTGTAAGTGCAAAAGTGAAAAAATTATTCATTTGTTTCCTCCAAAAATGTTTTTCACATTATTATACCTTATTTTTCCTCTTATTGCAACAATTATTTGTAAACATTTTAACAATATGGAAAAATATTGGACAGATAAATGCCAAAACGCTTGAAAATCGAGAGGTTATATGATATAATTATTATGAATAATTATAATTAGGGAAATTATATGCAAAAACTCTATCTTGAATGCGGAAAAATAATAAATACACACGGAGTTGCGGGAGCTGTTAAGCTTGAATCGTGGTGTGACACGCCATCAGTGCTCGCGGGGCTCAAAACGCTTTATTTTAAGCGAGGAGAGGACTTTTTTGCGGTCGGGGTCGTTCGCGCTTCTGTATTCAAACGGTTTGTGATCGCAACACTCGATGGAGTTGACGACATTGATAAGGCAAATGCATTGCGCGAAGCGGTCGTTTATGCAGCGCGCGAGGATCTGCCGATCAAAAAAGGCCGGCATTTTATAGCCGATCTTATCGGTCTGCCTATAATCGACGTCAAAACCGCTGTTACCTACGGAGTGCTCGGTGATGTGATAAACACGGGGGCTTCGGATATTTACGTTATAAATACCGAAGGCGGCGAGCGAATGATGCCGGCAGTTCCCGAATTCGTAAAAGAGATAGATCTTGAAAGGGGGATCTTCGTATCTCCCATAGAGGGTATGTTCTGATATGAAAAGATTTGATATAATGACGCTTTTTCCCGATCTTATTGAGCGTGTGCTCGGAGAGAGCATTATCGGGCGCGCGCAGGCGTCGGGTGCGATTGAGGTCAAGGTTTGGAATATACGGGATTACTCAAAGGACAAGCACAGACGGGTTGACGATACTCCGTACGGCGGAGGACGCGGAATGCTTATGATGGCGCCGCCGATCTACGATTGCTACTGTGCAATACTTGAGGATAGACCGCTCGACGATGAAAGCCGTGTGCGCAGAATATATATGTCGCCGCAGGGCAGGGTGCTGAATCAGAGGATAGCGGCGGAGTTCTGCGAGAATTATGACAGATATATAATTCTTTGCGGACATTACGAGGGCGTTGACCGCCGTATTATCGACGAGATAATAGACGAGGAAATTTCGCTCGGAGATTTTGTGCTGACCGGTGGCGAGATCCCCGCCTGCGTGTTCGTTGATTGCGTTTCTCGCCTTGCAGACGGTGTGCTGGCAGATCCCGAGTGCTACGCAAAGGAGAGCTTTTCCTCGGGGCTTCTTGAGTATCCGCAGTACACGCGTCCCTATGAATTTCACGGTGTTAAGGTTCCCGATGTGCTGATATCGGGAAATCACGCCAAAATTGACGGCTGGCGTGATGAGATGGCGCTTGAAGAAACAAAAAATAAGCGTCCCGATATTTTGGGAAAGGAGGCTGATAGGGCTTGAAAAACAGTGCGCAAAAGCGCAGGAGCATAACCGCAACGGTATTTTCAAATCTCGTTTCTTGGCTATATTCAAGGGCTGTCGGCGGATTTTTCGGTAAGATATTTACCTCATATTCAAAAATGAACGAGGTGTTTAAAAGAAGTCTTGCGGTATCGTTGCTCGGAAACGGCTCGCACGCAGCTTCTGATATAAGAAAATTCCGTTTCAGGATCGCAGAGCTCTTTGAGGAAAGCGCGATATTGCGCCTTATGCGGCGGATCTCGGCGTTTTTCGTTAACTGCCGAGTGCGCTTCTACGGAAGCTTTATGCTCGTTTTCGGAATTTACACGGGGCTTATATACTTTTTAAAGCGCTATGCCTTTCCGACCGACACCTCCGATGAATTTTATTTTTGGTTTGCCGTTGCCGCGATCCTTATTGCCTTGCCGTTGCTGATCTGCAAAAAAACGCTTGCCGAAACGCTTGCTAAGAGCAGATCGGGAAATTTTATGATCAACGAAATGTTCGGCATACAGACCGAAAAGCTGGGGACTGAGAGAACATCGGGGCACGAGAGCTATAATATCGCAATAGTTTTCGGAATTATTGCAGGTTCTGTTACGTATTTTTTAAATCCAATTTATATTATCATGTTCATCGTCCTGCTTATGACGGTGGGACTTGTAATGTCGTATCCGGAGATAGGTGTTCTTCTGACGGCGTTGATATTGCCGTTCGCGTCCGCCTTCGGCGACCGAGATACGGTGATCGTTTCAATGGTTTGCCTTTATTCGTTCGCATATATCATCAAGCTCATTCGCGGGAAACGGGTGCTTAAGGTAAATGTTTACGACTTCTTGACACTTCTTTTCGGCGTAGTGATCCTGGTTGGTGGTATCTCCGGTTTCGCCGGCGAAGGCGGCAAGGCTTCGGCACGAATAATGGCTGTGATGGTGTTCGGAGGGTTCATAGCACTCAATCTCATTCGCACATCGGATTGGCTTCGACGTACGGGATTTGCTATATTCTGTTCCTCTTTCACAGCATCTTTGCTGATACTTTGGAAAGCGCTTATGGATATAGCCCCGTTTGGATCGATGTTCTATCTCGGTGAGGCTCGCTTCTTCGAAAACACAAACGACACGGCGCTCTATCTGCTTATGTCCTTCGGTGTGGCGCTTGCGGCTTTAAATCTGACAAAAAACAGAAAGCTTAGGCTTCTCATAAGACTCGGACTTTTCACTATGCCGATAGCTATTATCGTGCTCGGCAGCAGGACCGGAATGCTCGGAGTTGCGGTAGCTTTTCTTGCTTATTGCATTGTGAACAGAATGAAAACGGTCGGCGTGCTGATCTGTGGCACTGCCGCCACCGCGTATATAGGCTTTATGATGCCCGGACGAATGCTTTTCCGCGCTTTTGATGTCTTTGACGGCTTTGTGCTTGCGTTTTGGCGCACGCTCGATATTTGGCAGGGTGCTATCGGAACGGCTATCTCAACGTTTTTTGTCGGCGCCGGCGTCGGATCGTTTGAGCTGATATATCCGAGGCTCTCGCTTGTCGGAAGCGAGGCTGCCGGTGAGGCATCGTCTCTTTTCATAAATATGCTTTGCGAGCTTGGTATTATCGGGTTTATAATTTTTATCGTTGCTTTGTTTTTGTTCGTTCAAAATTGCTTTGAATATATAAAGATTGCAAAGGACAAAGCTTCATGCGTTATGGTTTCGGGCGGTCTTTGCGCTGTTTTCGGAATGCTTTGCGCGGGCTTGTTCTTTGATATTTTCAGTTCTCTTTGCGTGTTTTATATGTTTTGGCTGCTTTGCTCGTTCACGGTTGCCTGCATAAGGATCGGGCGCGCAGAGGAGGCACGCTCGGCTTATAACCAGCTGCAAAGCGAAACTTCGGCTTCGATCGATCTTTAAAACAAGAAAGGACATTCATATAAAAATGGAAAACAGCAAAAGGAAGACATCTCAAAAAGGGTGGAAATTCAATCTGCTAGATGTCGTTATAATAATTTTGATAATCGCCTTTGTCGGTGCCTCTGTTGGACTGCTCATACCCCGTGTGACGGATTTCTTCGGCAACGGAGGTAATGTCACGGTCGTTTATACTGTTGTCTTCTCCGAGGTCGATGAGGATCTTCTTGAGGCGGGCGCCGGAATTTACGATGCCGAAACTGCCAAGGATAAGTCCACGGGGCGCGTACTCGGCACGGTCATCGGTGATGCCTTGCTTGATAATTGCTATGAATTTGTCGTCAAGGAAGGAACGGAAAACGAGGACGTTCCGTCACTTGAAAGTGTAATTCTGGAAGGAAAAAAATCTTTGACGGTCACGCTTACCGCATCTGCTACCTATAAAGAGGGAAGCGGTTACGAGGTAAACGGGCAGAGGATCGCCTGCAACACGGAGCTTGACATAATATTACCGAATTTCACGGGCCGCGGCGTTTGCACCGTTGTAACAGAGGATAGGGGGTAATGATAATGGATAATCAGAATAAAACACAGAAAAAATATCGATTTACCGTCTTTGATCTCCTCGTCATACTGTTTATTGTCGCTCTTATTGCCGCAGTGGTTTTGCGAGCCCCCATACAAAGGCTTATTGAAAACGCTACCTCGCACGATGCGTATTATGTGCATTTTGTTGCCGAGTCGGTCAGCTATGATTCCGTGACGGCGCTTGAAAGCACTCACGATGAAACAAACGGAGAAAACTGGGTCTATCTTTCGGACGGCGTGACAAAGCTCGGCAGCATGGTCAAGGGCGAGGGCGCAGCAAGTGACAATTTGAATTTCACGCCTGCCGATGCTAATATCAAAACAGAGTCGGGAAAAACCGTTATTGCACAATACCCCGGTGACGAAAAGGACATTAACCGCATAAAATATGATGTCAGCGATATAATTATCGCATGTGAAGGGTTCGAGTCCTCGCGTTCGGGTCATTTTATGCTGAACGGAAAGACGGATATAGCACCCGGATCTGAGCTCTCTGTCAGAACAAAATACGGCGATTTTACCCTTAAAGTGACGGCGATCGTGCCTGCACAGTGAATTTTTAGTGCAAAATCACATTAATTTGCTGAAAAAAATGTAAAAATTTATTCAAAAAGCCATAATATTTGCTATTGATTTAATTGAGATTTTTTGATATACTATATTAGAAAGATTATGCTTATTAGGAGTACACATTATGCTATCCCAAGATGTTACAATAGTGAACAGCATGGGGCTTCACGCACGCCCGGCAACCTTTTTTGTTCAGAACGCTCATAAATACAAGAGTACCATCTGGGTCGAAAGCGGAGATCGCAAGGTCAATGCAAAGAGCCTTCTCGGTGTTCTTTCACTTGGGATCGCCAAGGGTATGACCGTCACGCTCATTGCCGACGGATACGACGAGGACGAGGCGCTTGCAGGCCTTTCAGAGCTTGTTGATTCCGGACTCGGAGAGCAATCGGACAACTGAAAAAACGGGTCGCAGTAAGGCGACCCGTTTTTTGCACAAAAGAGGATCTTATATGTCAATTTTACTTGAAAAAGCGAATTCTCTGCCGATACAGCCCGGAGTTTATATAATGAAGGACAAAACGGGCAGAGTTATATATGTCGGAAAATCGCGAAAGCTGAAATCTCGCGTTTCGCAGTATTTCCAAAACAGCGAAAAGAATATAAAAACGGCGAAAATGGTCGCCTCGGTGCATGATTTCGATTATATCATATGCGCCACGGAGATCGAGGCGCTGACGCTTGAAAATTCGCTTATAAAGCAGTATTCGCCGCGGTATAATATACGCTTAAAGGACGCAAAATCGTATCCTTATATCAAGATCACGCAGGAGGAATATCCGAGGATAACGGTCACGCGCCGCCGCGATGCGGACAAGGCAAAATATTTCGGACCGTATTCGGGCATGTCAACGGCGTATTCGGTTATCGGAACTTTGCGTCGCACGCTCGGCCTACCATCTTGCAAACGCGTGTTTCCGCGCGACATAGGAAAAGACAGACCGTGTATTTATTATCAAATGGGACGTTGCCGCGGCGTTTGCACCGGCAAAGTAACACCTGAAGAATACGGATCTATCATTCGCTGTGCGGCTGATATTTTGCGCGGAAATACCGCGCCGTCGCGGCGAGAGCTTGCGGAGAAGATGATGAAATATGCCGAAAACGAGCAGTTTGAGGCGGCGTCCCGCGCCCGTGACACTATCCGCGCGCTTGAAGCTTTGAGCGCAAAGCAGCATATGGTCGGCGCACCGGGGAGCGAGGAGGATATCATTGCACTCTATTCGGACGAGCTTGGCTCTGCTATATCCGTGTTCTATGTGCGCGACGGTGCGCTGACGGATAAATCCGAGTTCACATACGGGGCCGATGAGATCTTTGACAGCGCAACGCTTGCGTCGTTTATTTGCCGCCATTATGCCTTGCGAGAATATATACCGAGGACAATTTGCACGTCCTTTGAGCTTGATGACGAGGATAAAAAATTGACCGAAGAATATTTGCGTAGGCTTTCGGGACACACAGTTGAGGTCAAAAACCCGAAAAGGGGAGAGCTTCGCGCGCTGTGCGAGGTTGCCGTATCAAACGCTGAGGAGCGAGCAAAGCAGTACCAGGAGAGCGTGCGTAAAGACGACGGCGTGATTATTGCGCTTGCAGAACAGCTCGCGCTTGAGGTCGTGCCCGAGAGAATAGAGGCGTACGATATTTCAAATCTCGGAAGCGAGCATATAACAGCGGGAATGATAGTTATTGAAAACGGTAAATTCCGCCGTTCGGATTACCGAATTTTCGGGATCAAGAGCGTCACGCAGGGAACGGACGACTATGCCTCCATGCGAGAGGCGATCTCGAGAAGATTTGCGCATCTTGATGACGAGGGTGGAGCATTCGCAACCTTGCCCGATCTTATTTTGCTTGATGGCGGGCGCGGCCATGTTTCGGTCATCAAGGAGCTTTTGTCGGAAATGGGGCTCGACATTCCCGTTTTCGGTATGGTCAAGGACAGCTATCATAAAACTCGCGCACTTTGCACCGAGGACGGTGAAATAAACATCGCACGCGAACAGAAGGTGTTTGTGTTTATTTATAAAATTCAAGAGGAAGTCCACAGGTTTACGGTTTCTCGTATGGACAGCGCAAAGAGAAAGACGCTGAAACGTTCCTCCCTTGAAACTGTTAAGGGAATAGGGCCCGCCAAGGCGAAGGCTCTGCTCGCCGCTTTCGGAGGAACGGGCAAGCTGCGCGAAGCGACCGAGGCCGAGATCGCTACGGTCAAGGGAATTTCGACATCGGACGCAAAAAATATTTTTGAGCATTTTCACGGAGACAGTAATGAGAATAATAACAGGTAAGGCAAGAGGAATAAAGCTTTTAACGCTTGATGGCGAAGCAACTCGCCCGACATCGGAGCGCGCAAAAGAAGCGGTTTTTTCGATGATACAGTTTGAGCTTGAGGGCAGAGAGGTGCTCGACCTTTTTGGCGGATCGGGTCAGCTCGGACTTGAAGCGGTCAGCCGCGGTGCGGCACGCGCCACGATCTGCGACCGCTCGCGCGAGGCTGTTGCCATAATAAATAAAAACGCGGAAAAAACCAAGCTCGCGTCCGAATGTCGCATCGTGTGCGCCGATTTTTCGGAGGCACTGCGTCGGTTTTCGCGCGAAAAATTCGATATCGTGTTTCTCGATCCGCCGTATGCCGAAAGGCTGATACCGAAGGTCCTTTTGCAGCTCGCATCGATGCTCAAGCCAATGGCTACCGTTATCTGCGAGAGCGCAGAGGAGGATATTTTCGGCAAAAGCGGTATGGAAGACCGATTCAATATCGTTAAAAAAGCAAAATACGGCATAGCTTATATTACGGTTTTAAGATATAAAGGAGAAGAAAAATGAAGGCTTGTATAATTCCCGGCAGCTTTGACCCTTTCACGCTCGGGCATCTTGATATCGTTCGGCGCGCATCAAAGCTTTTTGATAAGGTTTATGTTGCGATCTTGGTCAATTCCGCAAAGCACGGAAAATTCGATTTCGCACAGCGCAAAAGGATCGCGGAGCTTTCCTGTGCGGAGCTTTCAAACGTTGAGGTGCTCACCGCCGACGGGCTGCTAGTCGATCTTTGTCGTGCGCTTTCCGTTAAGATGATAGTGAAGGGCGTGCGGAACGACCGAGATTTTTCATATGAATTTGATATGGCAGAGATGAACCGCAAGCTCGCGCCTGAAATTGAAACGGTATTTATGCCGTGCTCGCCCGAATTCGCCTGCGTTTCCTCCACTTTTGCGCGCGATCTTATGAAATACGAAAAGGATCTGCGCGGAATAATTCACCCCGATGCGATAGAATATATTTATTCACTTTCGTGAAAAAGCCACTTGAAAAACGTGGCGGAGTATGGTATAATTTATACGTTATCTCGGTGAAAGGAATTTTAAAATGAATATAGGTAAAATTAAAAAATATATACCTTGGTGTGCCGTTGCTCTGCCGATCGTGCTTGCCGTCGTTGTGTTCATTTTCGGCGTTGTCAGCCCTATCGTTCTAACTAAGATATTTTTGATAATTGCCGCAGTTCTGCTCGTAGCGCTTGCCGCCGTGCTCTATTTTTTGCTCTTTGCATTTGCCGAGAAGCGCCGAAATTTCTTTCTTACCGACCTGAATACCGGCAAGAACATTTCAGCTCAAGATATAGGCTTTGCGCTGGTCAACGACAGAATGAATCTTTATCTTGCCGAGCGCATCGAAAGCGAAAAAGATGTGTGGGAGGGTGAGATACTCACTCGCCACGGAATTTTCGGTCAGCACGATGTATATCGCCCACTTGTCGCATATAAGATACTTTTCGATCTTGCCGAGGAGAACAGCTCTCGCGGTTGGGGAGCCTTTTTTTCGATGTCGGAAAATGCGTTTACGGGACTTACCAACGCACTCAATTCCGTCAATGACAACAATATGGCGCGAAGGCTCATGCAGCTGCGCCAGATGAAGGACGATGCACGTCTTGCGGATTTTATTGTCGGAAACCGCCGATACATACAGGGCAGAATGGTCATATTCGTCAAATCGAATATAGATATGTTTGACGATATAATTGCATAAAATCAGATCGCCTCGGTAAAATAATACCGAGGTGATCTTTTTGAATTTTGATAAGGAAAACTATAAAAAGTTTGCGGACGCGCATGCCAAGCCGTCCCCGACAGTAAAAAACTGCCTGCACGCCTTTTTGGTGGGAGGCGGTATTTGTGCGTTTGCGCAGGGGATAATTTTCGTTTCGACCGCGCTCGGCGCAAGCAAAGACGATGCGGGGCTTATTTCGTCTGTCATACTTGTTTTTATTTCGGCAGTACTGACAGGGCTTGCGGTTTTTGAGAAAATAGCGAAATTTGCAGGCGCGGGAACGCTCGTGCCGATCACGGGCTTTGCAAATTCGGTCGTTTCGCCGGCGATCGACTCAAAGGCCGAGGGTTGGGTGCTCGGCGTGGGCGCGAAGATATTTACGGTTGCAGGGCCGGTTTTGCTTTACGGAACATTGTCGGGAACTCTTTACGGAGTGCTTTATTGGGTGTTTTTACTGTTTTTTTAAAAGGATTTTTTGTGGATTTTCGCCATTACATTTTCGAAAAAATTGTGCTATAATTATAATATAATAAGATTTTCGAGAGGTGATGTTTGGTGTTTGAGGTCGGTCAGGTCGTGGTTTACGGCAGCGGAGTCGCTTATAGCCGCAATGCCGCTTTCGGTTATGGAATGGCAAGATAATGCAAAGCTGCGCGCCGAGTGCTTTCGAAGGATACTTGAAAGGGGAGAGCGAGAGGAGCTTATCTCGCTTATGCGAACGGTATATTTGAAAAAGCAAGAGCTTGCCGAGGTCGGACGCCGTATATATGCCGCCGACGAGAATGCAATGAAGCGCGCGGAACGCATGATATTTGATGAACTTTCCGTCGTTCTCGGTGTCGGTGATGACGAGATCATAAAGATGATAGATGAAAAAGTCAAAACTGCATAAAGGAGAGAGTGCTCTCTCCTTTTTTTGTTGCATAACAAAAACCGCGACCCGTAGGTCGCGGTTTTGTTTTATTGAAGCTTCGAAAATCCGTAGTGATTGACGAGCGCGTCGATCTTTTTGCCTTCCTTGCACATCGGGCATTCGTGTGAGGGGCAGCTCATATAGCCCGGCAGGTCGTTCGGGTTGAAGACCGAGCGAACGGGGTAGCCTGCGCAGCTTTCGATCGTTGCGAAGATCGCGCATATTCCTGCGGGAATTCCGCCGTAATATTTTACAGCCTCAACCGCCGCCTGTGCCGTATAGCCCGTTGCAACAGAGCCTGCGAGGATCAAAACGTTTTTGTTCGCTATCATCGGAACGATGTTATCGCGGAAGAAAAGCTGGCTTCCCGTTGTATGCTCCGGTGTGACGACATATATTGTTTGATGCGCGTTCATGTTTGCAAAATCGTCGCGCGTCAGCTCACGGGCAAGGCACGTACCGATGACCTCGGTTCCGTCCAGGCAGAGAATGGTATCGACTACTGCGGTGGTCTTATAATAGGTCACAAGGTCCTTTGCAACGGCGGTAGCCTCGGAAAGTCTTGCCTTTTGTGCGGCGACGTCTATATAGTAATTTATATGGCTGTGGCTGGTTGCGAAATGTCCCTCTGACACGCGCAGATAAAGATTATTGCTTTTTGTGCGGATCTTATAAGTGTTTGATGTAGGCATGGATAAAACCCCTTTTTTTTTAGTATACCACAAAAGGCATAAGATTGTCAAGAAAAAAATGAGAGCCGACGGCTTTGCCGTCGGCTCTTTTAAATTACTTTGTAAGTCTTGCTTCGAGAGCAGCGAGCTCATCGTACATGGTTGCGGGAACATGATCGCCGACCTGTGCGTAGAACTCCTTGATGTTCTCAACGTCTGCAAGCCAAGATTCCGTATCAACGGAGAGAAGATCCTTTACGGTATCGAGTGTGACATCGTCAAGACCTTCGATGTTGATATCCTCAGCCATCGGGACATAACCGATAGCGGTTTTAACTGCATCGACCTTATCGTCGCAGCGAGCGAGTATCCAAAGAAGGACGCGAAGGTTATCGCCGAAGCCGGGCCAGATGAAGTGACCCTCGTCATCGGTGCGGAACCAGTTGACGTGGAAGATCTTAGGCGGATTCGGGATCTTTTTGCCCATATTGAGCCAATGCTGCCAATAGTCGCCCATGTTGTAGCCGACGAAGGGACGCATTGCCATAGGATCGCGGCGGACTACGCCGACAGCGCCTGCTGCAGCTGCCGTTGTTTCGGACGCCATGATCGAGCCGACGAACGAGCCGTGCTGCCAATCAAAGGACTGATATACAAGCGGCGCGGTCTTTGCGCGGCGACCGCCGAATACGATAGCGGATACGGGAACACCCTTGAGGCTGTTGAACTCGGGAGAAATGCAGGGGCAGTTCTCGGCAAGAGCCGTGAAGCGGGAGTTCGGGTGAGCGCCGCAGGTGGACTTATCCTTCTTGTCGTACTTTGTGCAGTCCCAAGGATTGCCCTTCCAGTCGATAGCGTTGCCGGGCATCGGAGGATTGTCATTAAGGCCTTCCCACCAAACGGTATTGTTCTTTGTATCGTGAACGACGTTTGTGAATATGGTATCGCGCATCGTGGTTGCAAGCGCGTTGGGATTGGACTTGTTATTAGTACCGGGAGCAACTCCGAAAAATCCATTCTCGGGGTTGACAGCCCAAAGGCGACCGTCCTCACCGACGCGAAGCCAAGCGATATCGTCACCGACGCACTCGACCTCATAGCCTTGCTTCTTATAAACCTCAGGCGGAATGAGCATGGCAAGGTTGGTCTTTCCGCAAGCAGACGGGAAAGCGGCTGTGATATATTTCTTTTCGCCGTTCGGGTACTTTACGCCGAGAATGAGCATATGCTCAGCCATCCAGCCCTCTTTGCGGCCGAGATAGGAAGCTATGCGCAGAGCAAAGCACTTCTTGCCGAGAAGAACGTTTCCGCCGTAACCGGAGTTAACGGACATGATGGTGTTATCCTGCGGGAAGTGGGTGATATAGCGGTTCTCTTCGTCGATATCTGCGCGAGCGTGCAGACCCTTGATGTAATCAGCGCTGTCGCCGAGAGCATCAAGAACATTCTTACCGACGCGGGTCATAATGAGCATATTGAGAACGACGTAGATAGAGTCTGTCAGCTCAATTCCGTACTTTGCGAAGTCGGAGCCGACAACGCCCATGGAGTAGGGAATTACATACATGGTGCGACCCTTCATCGAGCCTGTGTAAAGCTTTTTGAGCTTTGCGTACATCTCGTCGGGAGCCATCCAGTTATTGATATTACCTGCTTCTTCCTTTGTGGGGGTGCAGATATAGGTTCTGCCCTCAACGCGCGCAACGTCATTTACGGCGGTGCGGTGGAGATAGCAGTTGGGAAGAACTTCCTGATTGAGCTTGATAAGCTCGCCTGTGGAGCACGCCTCGGCGCGAAGTGCCTCTGCCTGCTCGTTTGTGCCGTCGATCCAAACGATACGGTCGGGCTTTGTCATAGCCGCCATCTCGTCGATCCAATTAAGCACGTGCTTGTTGTTGGTCATGTCGGGTTTCTCCTTTTATTCATAGTTTTTCACTCTAATTTTATAATATATTTCTATTTTTTGCAAGGGCTTTTTTAAATTTTCTATTTTGTTAACAATTTAACTAACACATATGGAGAAAATTTGTGAAAAATTACTTATTCATCTTCAAATAAGTGTTTGCAATTTCGGATTTTTTATGTTATAATGAAAAAAAGAACATTTGTTTGGAGAATGCTATGAAACCTATGAAAGAAAAAGAGAGACTCGTATATGAATATGTGGCGGGGGTGATACGTGAAAACGGGTATTCGCCGTCTGTTCGCGATATTCGCGATGCGATGGGATTTCGCAGTACATCAACGGTTCAGATGTATCTTGAAAGGCTTGAGGAGCGAGGACTTCTTCAAAAGGCATCGGGAAAGAGCCGCACTTTGAGGCTCGGCGGCTCTCACGAAAGCACTCCGGCCCGAGTTCCGATACTTGGCGACGTTGCGGCAGGGCAGCTGACCTTTGCCGAGGAAAATTACGACGGATATACCGATATTTGCGTGCGCCCGGGAGTTGAGAGAGAAAATCTTTTCGCGCTGCGAGTCCGAGGCGAGAGTATGAAAAATGCAGGTATACTTGACGGAGATGTGCTTGCCGTCGAGCGAACTGATTACGCCGAAAACGGCGAGATCGTGGTCGCGCTCGTCGAAAACGAAACGACGGTCAAAAGATATTTTAAGGAAGACGGCAAATTTCGCCTTCAGCCTGAAAATTCGGAATTTTCCCCTATAATTCTTGATAGCGTTGAGATAATCGGTCGCGTTGTCGCCGTCATGAGGACTTACTGAATATACTTGCCAGCCAGCGTGTGTCCTCACGGTCAAGCGTTTTCGTGATCAAAAGCAATATCATATATATCGCCGTTGCGATCGCGATATGAAAAACGAGAGCAGAGGCTCCCGTTGCCTGCGCGCGAGAGAAAATAGAATTTGAAATTACTGCGGATATCACCGCACAAAACAGCGGTTTTACGACCCACGCAAATATTTTCGGACGCAGACCTGTCTTTGCCATTAACCGAGTTGCGCTTAATGCAAAATTCAGTATTTCCATTAAGAATATAATGAAAATATAACCCTCTATGCCGTATATCGGCAGTAGAAAGTAAACGAGTATTACGGAGATCAAGGCGTCAATTATATTGACGTTCATCGAATAAAACTGTTCGCCCAGCCCTTTTAGCATTGCATCTGTCGTGCTGTCAAGGTACATAGCGGGCACGAGGGGAGCGAGGAGCTTTATATAAAGCGAGGCGGTTTCACTGCCGTAGATCACTTGACCGAGCTCTGATGAAAAGCAGATCAGAATTGCCGAAACGCCTATGGAAAATATGAGCGCAAGCTGAAAAACGCGTTCGCATATATATTTTATGCGTCTTTTGTGTCCGCGCGCCATACACTCGGCAAGCTCGGGCACCGTCATTCCCGCAAAGGACGAAATGAGAGCTGAGGGAAAGAGAACCACGGGCATGACCATTCCCGAAAGAGTACCGTAGACGGTGAGCGAGTGCTCACGGGTAGAGCCGTTTTTACGCAGACCCTTTGGAATCAGCGAGTGCTCGATCGTAAGAAGCCCCGAGCGGGCATACGTTGAAAACGCAACGGGCAGAGCGATACCCAGCAGTCGCCGCGTGACTTTTTTGCCCTCAACCGCGTCACCTGAATTTGATATATAGCGTTTTTTGTCATAAATATACAATGACAGCATTACGACAAACGAAAACAGCTCCGAGGCTGCTCCGCCGAGCACAAGTGCCGTACAGGCATTTTCAATACCGCTCGGGAAAACGGCTGTGAGCAGCACGACTGTCGCGCCTATCTTGATGCTTTGCTCGAGAATTTGAGATGCCGCATTCTTCGCAACTCGGCGCACTGCGGTAAAATATCCGTTTATCGCGGAGCAGAGCGCGATCAACGGCAAGGTGACGGACATGAGCCGCAACGGGCGTACGGTGCGCTCGTCCGCAAGCCAAGAAATACCTATCGGCTCGGAAAGGAAAAAGAGCAAAGCCGATGCCAAAAATCCGAAAAACAAAGCATAGCCGAGGCATCTTTTCATAGATGACCTTATCAGCTTGTCGTTGCTTTTTCCCATAGCCTCCGCAACCATTCGTGTAACGGCGAGCGATATTCCCGATGTTGCGAGGGTCAGGGCAAAGCCGTAAACGCTGCCGAGCAGTGTGTAAAGTCCTATTGCCTCTGCCCCAACCTTGTTTGATATGTAGACATTAAACGCAACGCTCACGCCGCGCATAAAAAGTGCGGTCAGCGTCAGGGTCATTGCGTTTTTGAAAAACTTTTGTATATTCTTCATTTTTTCTCCAAAACTTTTTTTATAAATATATGACATAAGCACCCGTTATAGAAGAAATTTTGTATGCATGGGCCTGCAATTAAAGAGCAAGCCAATAAGCGAGATCGCGAAAAAGCACAAAAATTAAAGTTAAATTATTATAAAAACCGTTGTCATTTTATGGGCTTTTTGCATAAAATATATAAAAATATATTTTTCGGCGAAAATTGTATTGACATATGCGGGACTTTGCATTATGATATATAAGAAAATTTAATGACTGGTGAGGAAAAACATGAAGAAGATCTACGTGTGCGAGCTTTGCGGATATGAGTATGACCCGAAGGTAGGCGACCCCGATAACGGGATCGACCCGGAAACCGAATTTGAGGACCTCGATGCAGATTGGGTTTGCCCCCTCTGCGGCGCTTCGAAAGAGGATTTTGAGGTACAGGAAATAGAAGAATAAAAAATGCGCTGACCGCAAGGTCGGCGCATTTTTTACTTGACGGGGTACAGAATAAATGATATAATTCGTATATATAATACATATGAGGTGTCTTTGATGAAAAAACTGCTTGTCATTGACGGTAACAGTATATTAAACCGTGCGTTTTACGGCGTTCGTCCGCTTTCAACCAAGGACGGGATACCGACTAATGCGATCTTTGGATTTATCAATATAATCAATAAAAACATCGAGCAGATCGAGCCGGATTTTTGCGCTGTGGCGTTTGACGTTCACGCACCGACGTTCCGCCACAAGATGTTCTCGGAGTATAAGGCGGGGCGACGCCCGATGCCGGAGGAGCTTGCGGCGCAGTTTCCGTATGCGAAAAAGTGCCTCGAAGTGCTTGGCATCAGCTGTACGGAGCTTGCAGGCTACGAGGCCGACGACATACTCGGAACGTTTGCAAAAATGGCAAGCGAGGAGGGGCATGAGGCTTATATTTTGACAGGTGACCGCGATTCGCTTCAACTGATAGGAGATAGAATAACGGTGTTGTTAGCAACGAACAACGACTCCGTTCGTTTTGACCGCGCGGCATTTTTCGAAAAATACGGTGTGCAGCCCGAGCAGTTTGTCGATGTTAAGGCATTGATGGGCGACACCTCCGACAACATACCCGGTGTTCCGGGTGTCGGCGAGAAGACTGCTACAAAGCTGATCGCCGAATTTTCCTCGCTTGATGGACTTTACGAGGTGCTGCCGTCCAAATCCTTGTCGGCAAAGGTCAATGAAAAGCTGATGGACAACCGTCAAAGTGCATTTATGTCGCAGGAGCTTGCGCGAATCAACTGTGATGCTCCGGTAGAGCTTACGCTCGCCGATATCGAAAGAAAAGAGATCGACCGAGCAGCTGCATATGAGCTCTTTTCACGACTTGAACTTGCGGGATTTATTAAAAAATTCGGGCTCGACGCAGAGGTGCTTGAAAAGACGGGGCGAATCGAAATAAGCGAGCTTTGCCCAACGGAGCTTTCGCAAAAGGCCCTGCTTGCCGTTGGATATGAGGATAAAACGCTGACGGTATGTGACGGACATGCAATATACAAATCATCTGCTCCTGACAAGATAAAAAAATTTTTTGCAAATCATAAAAACACCGTGGTTTATGATTCAAAAAAGCTTTATAAAGCTCTTGACGGCGACGGAATATACGTCAGAAGCTGCGGATTTGACATTATGCTTGCCGCATATATCGTTGATTCGGGAGAAGGCAGCTATGAGCTTGCAAGGCTGCTTATGAAATTTTGTTCGACTGCGATGTCTGAGAGCACGCTTCCTGAGCAATACGTTTATATGCTCTATGAGCCCGTTTTGGAAGCGCTTAAAAAATGCGACGGAGAAGAACTGCTTTTTAAGCTTGAAATGCCGACTGCGGCAGTGCTTGCCGATATGGAGCTTGCGGGCTTTAAGATCGACCGCGAGGCTATCGCGGATTTCGGACGTCGTCTTGAAGAGAGAGAAAACGAGCTTGCGGAACGCATATATTTTTATGCCGGCGAAAGGTTTAATATAAACTCGCCGAAGCAGCTCGGCACCGTGCTTTTTGAGAAGCTTTCACTGCCTACGGGCAAAAAGACAAAAACAGGATATTCGACAAATGCCGAAACACTTGAACGGCTTGCTCCGTATCACCCGATAATTGAGGATATACTCGATTACCGCGAGGCGGCAAAGCTCCGTTCAACATACGTTGACGGACTTTTGCGCGAGGCAGACGAAAACGGCAGAGTTCACACTAATTTCAAGCAGACGGGCACGGCAACGGGCAGACTTTCATCAACAGAGCCTAACCTGCAAAATATACCGATAAAAACAGAGCTTGGCCGCGAATTGCGTAAATATTTTGTCGTATCAAACGAAAATTATGTTTTTATTGATGCTGACTATTCGCAGATCGAGCTTCGCATACTCGCTCATATTTCTGGTGACGAGGTAATGCAGGGCGCGTTCCTTTCGGGATTTGATATCCACACGGCAACGGCATCAACGGTTTTCGGCGTTTCACCCGAAGCGGTAACACCCCTTATGCGTAAGCGCGCAAAAGCGGTCAATTTCGGCATACTTTACGGTATGGGGGATTTCAGACTTTCAAACGATCTCGGAATTTCGATGAAAGAGGCGAAGCTCTATATCGAGAGCTATCTTGCAAGCTATCCTCGCGTTGCTTCATATCTTGAAGGCATCAAGTCGGAGGCGCGGCAGAACGGTTATGTTAAGACGATAATGGGTCGCCGCCGCTATATTCCGGAGCTTGCGGGCAAAAATAAGAATCTTCAGAATTTCGGTGAACGTGTGGCGATGAACAGCCCGATACAAGGCTCGGCGGCTGATATAATCAAGCTTGCCATGCTGAACGTTGACCGTCGGCTTAAAGAAGAAAAGCTCGATGCACGCCTGCTTTTGCAGGTGCACGACGAGCTTTTGATCGAAAGCGCGACAGATTGCGCCGAGAGGGCTGAAGAAATACTCAAAAATGAAATGGAGAACGCCGTTTCGCTTTCCGTTCCGCTTTCCGTGGACGTTACGCGCGGCGAGAATTGGTACGAATGATAAAAGATAAAGCTTTTAAAAGAAGCTCTGGCGTGTTGATGCCGATATTTTCTCTCCCGGGAGAATATTCATGCGGGTCGTTCGGCAAAGAGGCTGAAAACTTTGTTGATCTTTTGGCGGCAGGCGGATTTTCATATTGGCAGGTCCTGCCGTTTTGCATGACGGACGAGGTCAACTCGCCTTATAAGTCATATTCCGCGTTCGGCGGAAATCCGCTTTTTCTTGACCTTGAAACACTTTATAAAAAAGGTCTGATCACGGGTGAGGAGTTGCTCGGTGCGCGTCAAAAAACGCCCTTTTCCTGCGAATACAAACGGCTTGGTGTTGAGCGCTTGGCGCTTCTTTACCGTGCGGCTTCGCGAGTTGAGGACCGTTCCGATATAGAAAAATATATCGCCGATCATGAAAACGTGGCGCAGAGCTGCAAATTTATGGCTATCCGCCAAAAAAACGGAGATCAGCCGTGGTACGAGTGGACGACCGATGAGTACGATCCCGATGTGCTTTTTGCATGGCAGTTCATTCAGTATGAATTTTTCCAGCAGTGGAAAAAGATCAAAAAATATGCAAACGAAAAGGGAATAAAGATAATCGGAGATATACCGATATATGTGTCATATGACAGCGCAGACGTTTATTTTAACCGCGATATGTTCATGACCGATAGCGACGGCAAGCCCTCGTGCGTTGCGGGAGTTCCACCCGATTATTTCTCCGAGGACGGTCAGCTCTGGGGCAATCCCATATACGATTGGGAGAAGATGAAGCTTGACGGATACGCTTGGTGGCGCGCCCGTATGTCGCATATGCTTTCGATATTTGACGGCGTGCGCATCGACCATTTTCGCGGCCTTGAATCCTATTGGAGCATTCCCGCAGATGCCAAGACCGCAAAGGAAGGCAAGTGGGTAAAAGGCCCCGGGATCGATTTTGTCCGCGCTATTAAAGAAATTTCCGGACAAAAT
>SVSW01000020.1 GCA_015064095.1 Oscillospiraceae bacterium
TTCTTACGAATCTCCTCCTGGTCTGAGTGACAAGACTTGAACTTGCGGCCTCTACCACCCCAAGGTAGCGCGCTACCAGCTGCGCCACACCCAGATTTTGCGACTTTGGTATTATACCACATCTTTCTCTTCAAGTCAAGCCTTTTTCTAAAAAAAGTCAATTTGTTTTTTTCGCGTTTCAAAGCTGCCATCAACCGACGCTGCGCGATCAGATTATTTCATCACCGCTATGTATGGCGACAAGCCGCTCGCCCATTATGCTTTTCATGATCTCTATCGCACACTCGCCTGTACAGTGACCCGAATAAAACACCGACCTTTTCTTCAAAAGCTCCTTTGCGGTTTCTTTGATGATCTCAATATCCTTTGCTTCATATTTTTGCATCACGGTATGAAAACCGCTGATAACGCATGCGGGGTCTTCTCCGTAAAGATCCGTGTATTTATCAAGAATATTCAAAATCCCCTTATGCGCGCAGCCTGACAGCAGTATCCTTTGATCTTTATTACTCACCACAAGATACTGTTCGTGATCAAAACTGTCCTGTACGAACCTGTTAGCGTATTTTTTCATAAGCACTTCATTCCCACGCGGCAGAAGCCTATTTCCGCGAACTCCGGTGAATATCGAGAGCTCGTCATCTATTTTCAGATCACCGTCAAGGAATACGGTCTGACCGAGCGCCTTTATCATTTTGTCCATGCCTATGTATTTTTCTTGAAGGTTTTTGACGTTATAAAATTCACCCATGGCCGATCTTTGAATATATATCTTTGCGCCAGGACACAGCTTGGCGAATGCCGGCACACCGCCGGCGTGGTCGTAATGTCCGTGGCTTACGACAAGTGTATCCACTTTTGTCAGGTCTATTTTCTTTTTTTCTGCGTTTTTGATGAACGCATCGGTTGCACCGGTGTCCAGCAGGATCTTATGGTGCTTGGTTTCAATATAAAAGGACAGGCCGTGCTCAAACAGGCAACCGCTTTTGCCCTCTGTATCCTCAATTAAATTTACTATTCTCATTTCAATATCAGCCTTACGCTCGCTCCGAGGCTATCCTTCACTTTTTGATTGAAGCTCTATTATAACGACCTGCGGTCGATTGTTTATGCGAATAGGGAAAACGCTGTTGCCGAGCCCGCGGCTGACGAACATTTGCGAGTCGCCTTCAAAATAAAGACCGGAATCGTATTTTGGGAAAAAGCCTTGCGACGGCGTATATATTCCACCGATGAAGGGTAAGCGGATCTGTGCGCCGTGGACATGACCGCAAAGGGTGAGATCAACACCATGCGCGGCGTATATCTCAAAAAATTCCGGTCTGTGCGTTAGCAAGAGTGTAAATCCATCGTTTTCGTTTACGAGCCCGGCGAATTGATCGTTGATTTCTGCCGTATCGTCTTCATTAAACATAGGGTCGTTCGTGCCGAGCAGAACGATACTGTCGCCACCGCGCTCAAGCTCGGTGCGCGTATCTTCAAGCACAGTGACCCCAAGCTCGACAAGTCCTGCGCGCAAGGCGGCATAACCGTTTGGCGTTCGCGCCTCGTGATTCCCCGTGACATAGTAGCAGGGTGCTATCTTCATCGCCTCGCCTGCAAAATCAAGTGCAATGCCGACATCGGTGCGCCGTGAGTCTATAAGGTCGCCCGTGATCGCGATGATATCGGGCTCGGATCTGCGTAAAAGCTCTATAAGGTCAGCATTATTTTTACCGAATTCTGTATTATGAAGGTCGGAGACGACGGCTATACGGAAGCCGTCAAAGCCTTCTGGCAGGGAATTGGATCCGATCACACATTCCGTCAGCTCAAGGGCTGTATTGCTCCAAACAAGAAATATTATAACAGCTGTTAGAGCAACCGCTGCGGCGATTATGATTTTATATGTTTTTTTCATTTCTTGCTTATACGATCAGCATCGCGTCCCCGAACGAGAAGAAACGGTATTTTTCCTCAACTGCGGTCTTATATGCTTCGAGGACGTGCTCGCGGTCGTAGAGCGCCGAAACGAGCATTATGAGCGTGCTTTCGGGCAGGTGGAAATTTGTGATCAGCGCGTCAACGGCGCGAAATTTATAACCGGGATATATAAAAATTCCCGTGTCGCCCGACATTGCGCGGACATTTCCGCTTTCGTCGGCAACGCTTTCTAGCGTTCGCGTAGACGTCGTTCCGACGCAGACCGTGCGGCCGCCCGCGGCGCGCCGTTCGTTTATGATGCGCGCGCTTTCCTCGGAAACGGAAAAATATTCCGTGTGCATAACGTGATCGGAAAGCCTGTCAACCTTTACGGGACGGAATGTGCCGAGCCCCACGTGGAGCATGACGGGCACAATGGCGATATCTTTTTCACGAAGCCTATCCATAAGCTCCGTCGTGAAATGCAGACCTGCCGTCGGTGCCGCAGCCGACCCCTCGTCCTTTGCATAGACGGTCTGATAGCGCGACTGATCCTCAAGGCGCTCCGTGATATACGGTGGCAGGGGCATAAGACCTATTTCGTGGAGAATATTATAGATGTTTTCGTACTTCTTTTTATCGTATGTGAATTTTATTATTCGGTTACCTTCATCTGTGATGTCCTCGACCTGCCCGACAAGCTCACCGTTCCCGAAAACAGAGCGCATGCCGATGCGCGCGCGCTTTCCGGGCTTGACGAGGCACTCCCACGTATCAAGCTCGCGCTCGCGAAGCAGCAGAAGCTCGATATCTGCGTCCTCGCGCCCCTCAATGTGGCCGTAGACCCTTGCCGGAATGACCCTGGAATCGTTTATAACGAGGGTGTCGCCCTTATGAAGATAGTCAATAATGTCATAGAAATGCTTATGCTCTATTTTATGGGTCTTGCGGTCCAGCACCATAAGGCGGCTTTCGTCGCGCTTTTCCATCGGGTGCTGTGCTATCAGCTCCTCGGGCAGCTCATAGTAAAAATCCGAGGTTGAGAGCTCGGTTTCGGGCTTTTTATTTATAATAACGTCAGACATTTTTCCTCCGATCGGCATACAATCTTAATAGATATATTATAATATATCTTCGAGCATATTTCAAGTTGTTTTTGAGGAATGAAGCCATGAAAGATAAAAAGCTGATATTTGACGGGGTGGCGACGGCTCTCATAACCCCGTTTTCTGACGGGAAGATCGACTACGGGGCGCTCGGCATGCTTATTGATATGCAGATAGAGGGAGGCGTCGATGCGCTCGTGATCTGCGGTACGACAGGCGAATCGTCGTGCCTTTCGGACGAGGAAAAGCTCGCCCTTTTTGAATTTACGGTGACCCGCACCGACGGACGCGTACCGGTGATCGCCGGTGTCGGCTGCTCCGACACGGAAAAGACCGTTAAAATGTGCCGCGCGGCGCGTGAACGCGGAGCGAACGCACTTTTAATAGTTACGCCGTATTATAACCGCCCGACGGCAAGAGGGCTCTATTTACATTACCGCGCCTGCGCCGAGGCGAGCGATATACCGATAATTGCTTATAACGTGCCGCCGAGAACGGGGGTATCTATCCCGACCGCGACACTCGCCGAGCTTTTGCGTGACGGATATATCGACTCCGTTAAGGAAGCGTCGGGCGATCTTTCGCGCACAGCGGAGATAATTTCTTCGTGCGACGGGCTGACCGTTTATTCGGGCAACGATGACCAGACCTTGCCGACAGCCGCCCTCGGAGGACGGGGTGTTATTTCGGTCGTTTCAAATATTTTTCCGCGCGAGATGACGGAGATGTATCGTACTTTTCGGCGTGGGGAGCATGACGCTGCGGCTGAAATGCAAAGGAAGCTCACACCCGTTGAGCACGCGATATTCTCGGAGGTCAATCCCCTCGGAATAAAGTACGCCGCTTCACTTTTGGGTATTTGCAGGTCTGAGTTCCGTCTGCCGATGTGCGAGCCGACCGAGTCTACGAAAGATAAGATCAAAAGAGCAATAGAAACGTTTTATGCCGGCTGACCGATAAACGTCTAACGAGAAAAAGCGCGAGATAACTCGCGCTTTTTATTTACATATCGTTTCTTACGAGGTCCTCAAAGGTCTCGCGGCGGACGGCAACGTAGCAACGATCACCGTCAAGCATGACGACCGGGGGCCTTGGGAGTCTGTTATAATTCGACGCCATAGAGAAATTGTAAGCACCCGTCGTCAGCACCGCAACAGTGTCGCCGCGGCGCGGGCGAGGAAGGGCAACGCCCTCTTGAATGAGGTCTCCGCTTTCGCAGCAGCGTCCTGCAACAGTGCAAACGGTGTCGCACTTTTCCGTCGCGCGATTTGCGAGCATCACGGTGTACGGTGCTTCGTAAAGCGCGTAGCGCGGATTATCCGCCATTCCGCCGTCAACGGAAACGTAGGTGCGGAAGCCCGAGATCTCCTTGAGCGTGCCGGCGGTATAAAGCGTCATACCGGCGTCGGCGACGATCGAGCGACCCGGCTCCATCAAAATATCGGGCTGTTCTATTCCGAGCTCGGCGCAGGTATCTTTTATGACCCTGCCGATCTCGGCTATATTTTTTGCATAGTCGATCGCGGGGTGCTCCGGCAGATAGCGCACGCCCATGCCGCCGCCGAGATTTATCTTTTCGGTGACAAATCCGTAAATGCTTTGCATTTCTGCGGCAAAGCTCAGCATGATCCTCGCCGCGTCAAGGAACGGCTCGACCTCGAATATCTGAGAGCCGATGTGGCAGTGGAATCCGCAGAGCTTAATGCAGGGAAGCGCGAGCGCTTGACCCGTGATCTTTGCCGCTTGCCCCGTTTCGATCGCCGCACCGAATTTTGAATCGACCTTTCCCGTATTGATCTTTGCAAGTGTATGCGGATCGATACCGGGAGTTATTCGAAGCAAAATATTTTGAACGGTACCGCGTTCGGCTGCCGCGCGGTCAATTGCGCGAAGTTCCTCTATATTGTCGCAGACAAAGTAGCCGATACCGCTGTCGATTGCGAAGGCAATATCCTCGTCGGTTTTGTTATTGCCGTGAAAATATGCGTTTTCCATCGGAAAGCCTGCGATCTTTGCCGTATGAAGCTCGCCGGCCGACACGATATCCGTGCCCATGCCTTCCTCGGCCATTATTTCATAAATGCGGCGAAAGCTGAGCGATTTGCTTGCAAAAAGCGGCTGTGATCCTTCACCGAACGCCTCGCGCATTGCGTTTTTGTATGTGCGGCAACGCTCTCTTATTCTCTTTTCATCGAGCAGATAAAGCGGCGTGCCGTGTTCTTTTGCAAGCGCCACCGTATCGTGCCCCGCGAAGGTCAGGTGCCCTTCGCCGTTGATATTTACATTATCCGAAAGCAGTCGGCTGTCGGTTTTATTCATAAGATCGATCATTTTTCTATAATATCTTTCATTTGATAAAGTCCTGCGGGCATGCGGACTATGAATTTTGCGGCGGTCATCGCGCCGTCGGCAAACAGATTGCGGCTTGCCGCCTCATGCTTTAATGTGAGGCTTTGCGTGTCGGTCGAAATTATGATCTCGTGCTCGCCGACAACATTGCCAAGACGAAGCGAATGTATGCCGATCTCATTTTTTTTGCGCTTGCCGTATTCGTGGCGACCGATAACGTATTCGGCATCGGGGCGAACCTCTTTTATTTCGTTTGCGAGCATAAGAGCCGTGCCGCTTGGAACATCGAGCTTACGGTTGTGGTGCTTTTCAACGATCTCGATATCGGCATCGGGAAACGCCGCCGCCGCTTGCTTTGCAAGCGAGCAGAGCACCGCTACGCCGAGGGACATATTTGCAGAGTGAAAAACGGGAATGGCTTTTGCCGCAGCTCTGATCTTTGCAAGCTCGTCCTCAGTATGACCCGTGGTCGCAAGCACGACGGGAATATTTCTCTTTACAGCATATGCGAGCAGCGCCTCGGTTGCCGTATGGTTTGAAAAGTCGATTATGCAATCGGCATCGCCCGAGAAATCGTCAAGAGACGGCAAAAAGCCCTCACCGCCGAATGCGTCGACTGCCGCAGCAAGCTCGTATTCGCCTGATATAAGTCGAGTGACCTCGGTGCCCATTCTTCCTGCCGCACCGTGAACTATTATCTTCATATTTTAACTCCTGCCTTTTTCATCTCGGCAATAAGGACCTCTTTATGATCGTCCTCCATGTTTGTCAGGGGCATGCGGATAATATCCTCGCAGTATCCCATTGCATGCATAGCCGCCTTGACGGGGATCGGGTTGACCTCGGAGAAAAGTGCCTTTGTCAGCGCGAGCAGACGGAATTGCTCGGCTGCCGCCGCCTTAACATTACCCTCGAAAAAGAGCTTGCACATACGGCTCGTCTCTGCGGGCAGAACGTTCGAAAGAACGGAGATAACGCCCTTTCCGCCGATAGAGAGAAACGGCACGATCTGATCGTCGTTTCCGGAATAAAGGTCGATCTTGTCGCCTGCGAGCGCCATGACCTCAACAGCCTTCGATATGTCGCCGTTAGCCTCTTTAAGACCGACGATCAGGGGGTTATCCGCAAGCGCCGCAACTGTTTTCGGCTCAAGCGCAACTCCCGTGCGAGAGGGAACGTTATAAAGAATTATCGGAAGCTGGCCTGCCTCGGCGATGGTCTCGTACATTTTGATAAGGCCCTTTTGGGTCGCTTTATTATAATACGGAGTGACAACGAGCGCCGCATCTGCGCCTACCTCTTTTGCATACTTTGTCAGATCAACTGCATAGTCCGTGTCGTTTGAGCCTGTGCCGGCGATTATCGGTACACGCTTTGCCGCGCGCTCGACGGCAAAACGGATAGTTTCTCTGTGCTCGTCATCGGTCAAGGTCGAGCCTTCTCCGGTCGTGCCTGCAACGACGATCGCATCAATGCCCTCGGCGATCTGCCAATCGATCATTCTGCCGAAATTTTCGTAATCAACGCCGCCCTCTGTCATAGGTGTGATTATGGCGGTTGCAGCTCCTGTGAAAATAGTGTTCTTCATTTTTATATCTCCTTGAAACAAAAAATAGCCGAATGTTCGGCTATCAAAAACTCGTGCGATGTGAAATTTGCGCACCAAACATTTGATAGCACTCCGCCGTGGATCTTTGGCCGGTCCTCGGCGACAGTAGCACGGATCTTATCCGAGCTCCCAGGGAAGGTGCGCGGCAAGCACTCCCTTCGGCGGCCTCCCCTTTCGACACAGCACCGTTGCCACGGCGTTCTTGCAGCGTCTACTTTTGAAGCCCGCACCTCTACTTGGAACTATAATATCACAAAAAAATATATTTGTCAACAGTTAGCGAAAAACAAGAAAAAATTAATAATTATTCATTAATTTTTGCATAAAACTCAAAAATATGCAAAAATAATTTATAAAAATTTGCAAAATCCCCTTGACAAAGTAGTAAATAGGGTATATAATATGCGAGTGTTGTTTGATTTTAGAATATTTATTCACTTTTGGAGGAAATTATGAACAAGGAAAACATCAAAAAAGTCGTACTTGCCTATTCGGGCGGTCTTGATACATCTATCATCATTCCGTGGCTCAAGGAGAACTACAATAACTGCGAGGTCATCGCAGTCTCGGGCAACGTCGGTCAGGCAGACGAGCTTGAAGGACTTGAAGAAAAGGCGATCAAAACCGGCGCATCGAAGCTCTATGTGCTTGATCTTACCGATGAGTATGTTGACGATTATATCATTCCCTGCGTAAAGGCGGGGGCTATTTACGAAGAATATCTCCTCGGCACATCTCATGCGCGTCCCTGCATTGCAAAGGGTCTCGTTGAGATTGCAAAGAAAGAAAATGCAGATGCCATCTGCCACGGCTGCACCGGTAAGGGCAACGATCAGGTCCGCTTTGAGCTGACTATCAAGCATTTTGCTCCCGATATGCCGATAATCGCTCCTTGGCGTGAGTGGGATATCAAATCCCGTGAGGAGGAGATCGAGTATGCAGAGGCACACAATATTCCTCTTAAAATAAACCGCGAGACCAACTATTCTAAGGATAAGAACCTTTGGCATCTTTCCCATGAGGGAATGGATCTTGAAGATACCGGTAACGAGCCGCTTTACGAAAAGCCCGGCTTCCTTGAAATGGGAGTTTCGCCCATAATGGCACCCGATAAGCCCACGTATATCGAGCTTGATTTTGTGCAGGGTGCTCCCGTTGCACTTAACGGCGAGAAAATGAGCGCAAAGAATATCATTCTCAAGCTCAACGAGCTTGGCGGCGCGAACGGCATCGGACTTCTTGACATTGTTGAAAACCGTCTTGTAGGCATGAAATGCCGCGGCGTTTATGAAACTCCCGGCGGTGCGATACTTTATAAGGCGCACAGTGTGCTTGAATCTATCTGCCTTGATAAGTACACTCTGCACGAAAAGCAGAAGCTCGCGATCACATACGGTGAGCTCGTTTACAACGGTCAGTGGTTCACGCCTTTACGCGAGGCTCTTGCCGCATTCGTAGATAAAACGCAGGAGAATGTTACCGGTAAGGTAAGACTTAAGCTCTATAAGGGCAATATGATCAACGCCGGTGTTTGGTCTGATTACTCGCTTTATTCCGAGGAGATCGCAACCTTCGGCGAGAGCGATTACAATCAGAAGGATTCCGAGGGCTTCATCAACCTTTACGGTCTGCCGATCAAGGTCAAGGCTCTCGTTGACGCAAAGAATAACAAGTAATAGAACAACCGACGGTCACAGACCGTCGGTTTGGGTTTATTTTTAAGGAGATTATTATGGCAAAAATGTGGGCGGGACGCACCGACGGTGTGACCGATAAGATAGCGGACGATTTCAACTCCTCGATCTCGTTTGACTGCCGTATGTATAAAGAAGATATCACGGGCAGTATGGCGCACGCCGCAATGCTCGCAAAGCAGGGGATCATAGAAAAATGCGAGGCGGACAGGCTCATTTCCGGTCTTGCCGAGATACTTGACGATATAAATTCCGGCAAGCTCGAAATAGATATGGCTTGTGAGGATATTCATATGTTTGTCGAGGAGGTCCTCACAAAGCGGCTCGGCGATGTCGGAAAAAAGCTTCATACAGCAAGAAGTCGAAACGATCAGGTCGCACTTGATATGCGTATGTATCTGCGCGCCGAAACGGACGGGATCATAAGCCGGGTTACGGAGCTTATAGAGGTGCTTTGCGATAAGGCAGAGGAATATGCCGATGCAATAATGCCAGGCTACACACATCTTCAAAGGGCGCAGCCGATCACCTTCGGGCATCATTTGATGGCGTATGTGCAGATGCTCCTTCGTGACCGCGAAAGACTTTCCGACTGCAAAAAGCGTATGAACGTCAGCCCTATCGGATCTTGCGCGCTCGCCGGCACGACGTATAATACCGACCGCCGCTTTGAGGCATCGGAGCTCGGCTTTGATTCTGTGGCGGCAAACAGTCTTGACGGAGTTTCGGACCGCGATTTCTGCCTTGAATTTATGAGCGCGTGCTCAATACTCATGATGCATCTTTCGCGCTTTTCCGAGGAGATAATCCTTTGGTCGAGCTGGGAGTTCCGCTTTGTTGAGCTTTCGGACGCATATACTACGGGCTCGTCGATCATGCCGCAAAAGAAGAACTCCGATATGGCAGAGCTGATCCGCGGAAAGACCGGTCGCGTCTACGGCGATCTTTTTGCGCTTCTCACAACGATGAAGGGTCTGCCGCTTGCATATAATAAGGATATGCAGGAGGATAAGGAGGGCGTGTTTGACGCGATCGATACCGTCAAGATGTGTCTTGATGTAATGACACCCATGATCGCCACGATGAAAGCCAAGACCGAGAATATGAAAAAGGCTGCACAGGGCGGATTTATAAATGCAACGGACCTTGCCGATTATCTTGTCAAAAAGGGAATGCCTTTCCGCACGGCGTATAAGATCTCAGGTCAGATCGTCGCAAAATGCATTGCGGAGGGATTCGTGCTTGAAACTCTGCCGCTTGATATTTACAAAGAATACAGCGAGCTTTTCTCCGAGGATCTTTATGAAGATATAAGCCTTGAGGCTTGTGTTGAACGCAGAATATCCGAGGGCGGTACCTCGGTTGCGTCCGTTAAAAAGCAGATCGAAGATGCTCGCAAATTAAAATAAAAAAAGCCCCATCGGGGCTTTTTTATTTAGCCAAAGCTTAAAAATTCCTTTGTTTTAGGGTGATAAAATGATAATTTGCAAGCGGTAAGATCGAAATCGCCTTTCGGTGCACCGTATTTTCGGTCACCGACAAGAGGCATTTTTCGCGAGGCGAATTGAACGCGGATCTGGTGTGTTCTGCCCGTATAAAGCTCAATTTTTACACGCGAGGTGTTGCTTTCTTTATCATATTGCAACATTTCATAACAAAGCCGAGCCGATTTAACTCCGCGCCGCTCGCGCGTGACGGGAAATGAGCGGTTCTTTTTGCGGTCATAAAAAAGAAGATCATGCATTTCGCCGCTGTCGGCTTTCGGTCTGCCGTGAACTGTCGCGGTGTAGACCTTTTTGAGCTCTCCGTCGGCGATCTGGCGAGATAGCTCTGCCGCCGCAGGCCTTGTAAGAGCGTATACCATAATTCCGCGGGTTTCGCGGTCAAGGCGGTGCACGGGGAAGACCTCTTTTTTGTTAAGCTTCGCCGAGAGCGCGGCGGGCACGGTATTTTCATCATTTTCCTTTGCCTCGGAAAGCATACCGGCGGGCTTGTATATAACGGCTATTTCTTGGTCCGAATATAAAATTTCCATCTCGATCCACCAATACATAATAGATTTATTTCATTATATCATGCAGACGGTATATTTTCAATAAAAATGTTGACAAGATACATAGGTTGTGGTATACTGTATCTCAGCACACAGTGTGCTAAAATACAAAATATTCGGAGGTGTTAAATAACGCAGTGGTAAAAACACAGCTTATACGCGACGAGATGTCAGAACGCATTGTACTCGCGGCTCAAAGCATCGTCGAAAGAGCAGGTGCCGGCGAGCTGACCGTGCGTGAGATATTAAAAAATCTAAATATCACCAACCGTGTCTTTTATAATCGATTTCACAATATCGCAGAGGTGCTTGCAATAGTTTATAAAAACACTGCACTTCGCGTCAGAGAGAGTATAACGGCAAACGTTGAGGGCAAGAGCAAAGAGGAATTTTTTGAGCACGTCAACGATGTTCTGACGAATGTTTTGACAATATCGTATGACACTAAAAAGGGAATAAATCAGTACGTTTTTGACAGTGACAGCATAACGCGCGCGAATTTTGAGTGGTGGCGGGCAGAGATATCAAAGATGATAGATTATGCGAAATCGCGGGAATATATTAAGGACGTGGATTCAGATGCTATGAGTTATGCGATCTGGTGCTTTTGCCGCGGATATAATGCCGATGCCATTAGCCGAGGAGTGCCGATGGAAGAAGCGATCGCAAACTTTAAATACAGCTTTTCAATACTTCTTGACGGAATGAAAAATAATTAAAAGGAAATATACGATAATGAAAAAAGATCAACTTCACGAAAGAAAAGATTTTACCACGGTTCGCGAGCTTGTGGCGTGGGCGGCGGAGGAATATCCCTCTCGCACCGCATATTCTTACAGGCTCGATCCGAACAAGCCCGAGGTGAAAAAGGCAACGTTTTCCGAGCTTTGGGCAGACGTGCGCGCACTTGGTACGGAGCTTCTCGATATGGGCTGTCGCGGCCGCCACTGCGTGGTGCTCGGAAAGTTCTCCTATGACTGGGTCAGAATGTATTTTGCACTGCTTTCGATCGGTGCGGTTATAGTTCCTCTTGACCGCGATTGGCTCCCCGAGGATCTTGCGGACACGGTCCGCCGCGCAGATGCGGAGTTTCTTTTCTGCGATGAGGATATAGCCGAAAAGGGAGATTACATTGCGGAAAACGCAAATCTTGCAGCCCCCGTCGTAACCATGCTGGCGAAGGAGAGAGAGCTCTCGGTCACCTCTCTTATAAAGCTCGGTGCTGAAAAGTACGCGAAGGATCCGTCAAAATTCGATGACACCCCGATCGATCCGGATATTATGTCCTTGCTTGTTTTCACATCGGGAACAACGGGCAAGGGAAAGGGCGTTATGCTTTCGCAAACGAATGTTCTGACTGACCTTTCGTCGGTCATTCCGTATGTTGATTTCTCGCAGAAGACAGTCGGTGTTCTGCCGCCCCACCATACGTACGGATCGTCCGTTATGATGATAGGTCACGCAATGATCGGCTCGGAGATATACATTTCCGCAGGTCTGCGTTATATCCAAAAGGAGCTTAAAGAGCAAAAGCCCGGTCATCTTGTCATCGTACCGCTTTATCTTGAAACGTTTTACAGAAAGATCCGCGCAAATATCAAGGAGCGCGGAATGGAAAAGAAGATCGAGCTTGCGATCAAGGCGAGCAACGCTATGCGAAAAGTCGGTATCGACCTTCGCAAAAAGCTCTTCTCGGAGGTCGTCGCAGCTTTCGGCGGTGAGCTGAAAATGGCTATATCCGGCGGAGCGCCGATAAATCCCGAGATACTTCATTTCTTTGATGCCGTCGGTGTCGGCGCACTCAACGGATACGGTATAACCGAGTGCGCACCGATCGTTGCGGTCAACAGGAGCAATAATGTCGTGCCCGGCTCGGTCGGTCATATTCTCGATATTGACGAGGTCAAGATCGCCGATCCGAACGAGGACGGCGAGGGAGAGATCTGCGTTCGCGGCTCAAACGTAATGCTCGGATATTATAAGGACAAGGAAGCAACCGCAGAGGCGTTTGACGAGGAAGGCTTCTTTCGAACCGGTGACTACGGAAAGCTCGATAAAAACGGCGTGCTTTATATCACGGGAAGAAAGAAGAATCTCATTATTCTTTCAAACGGCAAGAACGTTTATCCCGAGGAGATCGAAAATGAGCTTGCGGCAACGCCGGGCGTGCTCGATATAATCGTATACGAGGGTCAGAGCAAAAGAGGTCTTGAATATAATGCAATCGTTGCCGAGATCTATCCCGATCAGGATTATATCGCGAAAAACGGAATTGAGGATATAAAGGCGCACATAAAGCCTTATATTGATGAGTACAATAAGACCGCCGTACCGTATAAGAAGATCGGAATTTTAAAGATCAGAAAGACAGAATTCCCCAAAAACACTTTGCGCAAGATTTTGCGTTTTAAGCTTGATATGACAATAGACTAAAAAAGCAGCCCCGATCGGGGCTGCTTTTTATATCAGTTTTTACGCGGCGCGTCGATATCCTCGAAATCAACAGGTCTGCCAAGACGGTCAGACTCAAAGGCTGCTTCCATGATCCTCATGCAGCGGCGGAGCTGATCGTGGGTGATGAGCTGCTCCTCGCGGCCGTCGATCGCGGCTGTGAAATTGCGATAGAAATCGTGAACGTCTGATTCGGGGCGGGAAATCGTTTCTTCCTTTGTCGTTTTTGAGTTTCTCGGTGCCATCGTCTTTGTCAGACCGGCTGCGGTGACAACGGGAACGACGTTTTCCTCTGACCATTCTGTGCAAAGTACAACGCGGCAGTCTTCTCTCCAGTCGCCGATCATTGCGGCACCGGAAGATCCCGTCATATAGAAGCGCGGCATGCTGAGGAAGTTGTTTGTTCCCACCTCGATATGCGCGGTGATGCCGTCCTCGAAATAAAGCTCAAGCTTAAATCCGTCATCGACCTCGGCATTTGTGATATAATCGCAACGGCAGTAGATGGATTTGACCTTTTTGTCATATACGATACCGAGCATCTGGTCAATGAGGTGAACGCCCCAGTCAAGGATCATTCCGCCGCCGTGAGCTTTTTCGCCTCTCCAGTCACCGGGGATACCGCGCGAGCCGTGTATGCGCGATTCGACCGTGAACGTCATTCCGAGCTTGCCGGAGCGATAAAGATCGCGGAACATCATATAGTCAACGTCCCAACGACGGTTTTGGTGGGTAGTGAATACCTTGCCGTATTTATTAGATGCTGCGATCATCTCTTCAAGATCCTCGGAGCAAAGAGTAACGGGCTTTTCGGAAACAACGTGCTTTCCTGCCTTCATTGCGGCAACGGCGATGTCCTTATGCACATCGTTCGGCGTTGCAATGACAATAAAATCAACGCGTTCATCAGAGAGCACATCATCAAGGGAGGAATAAACGTAAATTCCTTTTTCGCGTGCTGCCTCGCGTCTGCTTTCCTTTATATCCCAAATTCCGAGCAGATTGACACAATCACTGTTTTTTTCGGTGAAATATCTTTCGTGCCAACCGCCCATTCCGCCGTAACCTATAATGGCGGCGTTTTTCTTTACTGAGTTCATTTTTTTGATCCTTTCACGGCAAAAAATAATCTTTTCTACGATAATTATAGTCGATACTCTTTTATTTTGCAAGTAAATTTGCAATTTTTTTTAAAATTTCACAAAAGTTCTTGTAGAATACACAAAAATAAGATATAATTAAGTGAAAATGTATCACTTTTATGCACAGGAGCTTTATGAACGGAAACGAAAAGCAAAAGAATATAAGAAACTTCTCAATAATCGCGCACATCGACCACGGAAAGTCCACCTTGGCGGACAGGCTTCTCGAGGCGACAGAAACCGTCGCAAAGCGCGATATGGAGGAGCAGGTGCTCGATAATATGGATCTTGAGCGCGAGAGAGGGATAACCATCAAGGCTCGCGCGGTAAGACTTCAGTATAAGGCACCAAACGGCGAGGACTATATACTTAATCTGATAGACACCCCGGGACACGTGGACTTCAACTATGAGGTCTCGCGCTCGCTCAATGCGTGCGAGGGCGCACTGCTCGTTGTTGACGCAACGCAGGGCATCGAAGCACAGACCTTGGCAAATGCGTATCTTGCGGTCGATGCGGGGCTTGAGGTTTTGCCGGTAGTCAATAAAATAGATCTTCCCAGCGCCGACCCCGACCGCGTACGAAATGAGATAGAGGACGTCATCGGCATACCTGCCGAGGGCTGCCCGGCGATCTCCGCGAAAACGGGACTTAATATTGAAAAGGTGCTCGAAACCGTCGTGCGCGACGTGCCGCCCCCCACGGGGGACGCAAACGCGCCGCTTAAAGCGCTGATATTTGATTCTTACTATGACAGCTATCTCGGCGTCGTGGTCTATGTTCGCCTCATGGACGGAACGGTGCGTTCGGGCGACAGAATAAGACTTATGAGCAACGGCAAGGAATTTGACGTCGTCGATGTCGGTCATATGGAGCCCTTCGGATTGCAAAAATGCGACGAGCTGTGTGCCGGTGAGGTCGGATATATCACCGCGAGCATAAAATCCGTCGGAGATACGCGAGTGGGCGACACTGTCACACTTGCCTCAGAGCCTGCAAAGGAGTCACTGCCGGGCTTTAAAGAGGCGAAGCCGATGGTTTATGCAGGTATCTACCCTGCCGACGGCGCGCGCTACGGAGATCTGCGCGATGCGCTTGAAAAGCTGCTTTTAAACGACGCCGCGCTGGTTTTCGAGCCCGAAACCTCTATTGCACTCGGATTTGGATTCCGTTGCGGATTCCTCGGACTTCTCCATATGGAGATTATTGAAGAACGCCTTGAACGCGAGTTTAATCTTGACCTTATTACGACCGCACCGAGCGTTATATATGAAGTTGAAAAACGCAACGGAGAGATCGTTCGCATAGATAATCCGTCCAATTTCCCGTCACCGGACGAGATCGAAGCGGCAAACGAGCCGATCGTTAAGGCAAGCATCATAACGCCGACCGAGTTTATCGGGGGACTTATGGATCTGTGCCAGGACAGGCGAGGCATTTCCGTCGATATGAAATATCTTGACGACACGCGCGTGGAGCTTCATTATGAGCTGCCTCTGAATGAGATAATTTACGATTTCTTCGATGTTCTTAAAAGCCGTTCACGCGGCTATGCTTCGCTCGATTACGAGATGCTTGAATACAGAAAATCAAAGCTCGTCAAGCTCGATTTCCTGCTTAACGGAGATCAGGTCGATGCGCTTTCGTTCATAGTTCACGAGGAAAAAGCGTACGGACGCGCACGCCGCATCGCCGAAAAGCTCAAGGACAACATACCGCGCCAGCTTTTCGAGATACCGATACAGGCGGCGATCGGCGGCAAGGTGATTGCACGCGAGACGGTCAAGGCTATGAGAAAAGATGTTCTTGCAAAGTGCTACGGCGGCGATATCACGAGAAAAAAGAAGCTGCTTGAAAAGCAGAAAGAGGGCAAAAAGAAGATGCGCCAGCTCGGCTCCGTTCAGGTGTCGCCCGAGGCGTTTATGGCGGTTTTGCGCCTTGACGACGACAAATGATGAAAAACAAAAAAAGCTTGGGGATATATCTTCATATCCCCTTTTGCATACAAAAATGCGCGTATTGTGACTTTTGCTCGTTCCCGAATACAAGTGCTGAGCTGCGTGAAAAATACGTTGATGCGCTATGCCGGGATATTGAAGAACGAGCAAGGCTTTGCCGAGACCGTATCTGCGATACGGTCTATTTCGGCGGCGGTACGCCTACGCTTTTGACCGTCTTGCAATTCGAGAGAATATTCTCGGCTCTGCGCGAAAATTTTGATATTTCGCCGGACGCTGAGATAACCGTTGAGTGCAATCCGAAAACCGCGGATCTTGGATATTTTTGCGATCTGCGCCGACTTGGCGTCAACCGTCTTTCGATCGGAATGCAGTCGGCGCATGACCGAGAGCTTGAAGCTCTCGGCCGCGTTCACAGATCCGAGGATTTTTTTCGGGCGTTTGCGGACGCGCGGCGCGCGGGCTTTGATAATATCAGCGTCGATCTTATGTTCGGGATCCCTTATCAAACCGAAAAAAGCTTTAAAAAAACGCTTGAAATCGTCACCGAGCTTGAGCCTGAACACATTTCGGCGTACGGACTGATCATTGAGGAAGGCACGCCTTTTTTTGCCAATCGCGAAAAACTTGTATTACCTGGCGAGGACCGTGAATATACTATGTATACCGAAGCGGTTGGTTTTCTTGCCCACCGCGGCTATAAGAGATACGAGATAAGTAATTTTTCAAAGCCCGAGCGCGAGTCACGTCATAATCTTAAGTACTGGCAGCGCGATGAATATGTCGGGCTTGGAGTTTCAGCACATTCCTTTTTGTGTGAGAAGCGAAGCTTTGCCCCGGCGGATATCAACGCCTATATGAGGGGGCAATTTGAAAAAGGGTGTGAAGAGATAAGCGAAAACGATGCGATGTCGGAATACGTCATGCTCGCCATGCGAACCGTTCGCGGTGTCGATCTGAATGTATTTTACGATCGTTTCGGCAAGGATTTCGATGAAATGTTTGCCGACAAGCTGAAGCCTTACCGCGACGGTGAATTCGTTGTCCGTAAAGACGGCAGTTGCGCTTTTACGGACAGCGGATTCTATGTAAGCAACGAGATCCTTTCGGAAATACTTGACTTTGATCAAACCTATTGACAAATCGAGAGATTTTCGGTAAAATAATATCAGAAACGAAAAGAGAGGTACATAAAAATGAACGAAGATAAAAAAGAGATCCTTGAGGAAGAGGGCGAGAAAATACTTCTCACCGATGAAAACGGTGTCGAGAGCGAATTTGAGCTGATCGGCTCGGCAGAGCTTAAGGGCAATCAGTATTTTGCCTGCGTTCCCTCGGATTCAAAGGATTCCGAATATCTTGAGTACGTAATTCTCAAGCTCGTTATCGAGGACGGCGAGGAGATCCTTGTCAGCGTCGACGATGACGATGAGTTCGAGGACGTTGCTGATTATTTTGACGACGCACTCGCAGACGAGATAGATCTCGACGCAAATAATTAAACTAATTCCGACCGGGTTTGTGATAGCTGTGTAATTGAACCCACAATTCATTAAAGGAGCCCGAAAAGAGATTTCGAGGTGGTTTGCAGGCCTCCCTTTATCGGTCCGATCGACTTGTCTCGCACCGATCATAGGACGTTGGAAGCAGTAAAGCCGAGAATAGGGCGCCGCCCAGCACATGCCGGGTTGCTCATTCACGGTTACACGGCTCGGTGGGACTTTCAAATTGAAAAACTAAAATACGCCTCGACAAGATCGGGGCGTATTTTGCAAATTTAGAAAATCAAACATAAGGAGTACATAAAAATGGGAATCATCAAAGCATTTTTCGGCGCTGTCGGCGGCTCGCTTGCCGATCAGTGGGAGGAGGTCATTGAGGCGGGCTATATGTCCGATACCACTGTGTTTACAAAGGGCGTTAAGGTCAGAAAAAATGACAAAAGAAGCAGTAATAAGAAAGCCACGGAGGACGTTATCTCAAACGGCTCGATAATTCATGTTTATGACAATCAGTTTATGCTGCTCGTTGACGGCGGTAAGGTCGTCGATTTCACCGCAGAGCCTGGATACTATAAGGTCGATAATTCATCTGCTCCCTCGCTTTTCTGCGGACAGCTCGGCGATACGCTCAAGGATACCTTCTCGCGCATTAAATACGGCGGTGTACCTTCTTATAAGCAGCAGGTGTTCTATATCAATCTTCAGGAGATCAAGGGAATAAAGTTCGGAACGCGCTCGCCCGTCAATTATTTTGATAATTTCTATAATTCCGAGCTGTTTTTGCGCGCACACGGTACGTATTCGATAAAGATCACGGATCCTATAAAGTTCTATGCGGAGGCTATACCGAGATCGGCAACCAATGTAGATATAAATGATATAAACGAGCAGTATCTCTCCGAATTTTTAAGCGCGTTCCAGGCGGCGATGAACAAGATGTCCGCCGATAATATACGCATTTCCCATGTCGCGTCGAAATCCGTTGAGCTTTCGAAATATATGGCAACAGAGCTTGATGAGGACTGGAAAAACATGCGCGGCTTTGAAGTTTTGGCGGTCGGAGTTGCGAGCATTTCTTACGACGACGAATCGAAGAAGCTCATCAATATGAGAAATCAGGGTGCAATGCTCGGCGATCCTTCGGTGCGTGAGGGTTACGTTCAGGGCGCGGTCGCACGCGGAATGGAAGCCGCAGGCAGCAACGCAAACGGCTCGGCGGCGGCATTTATGGGTATGGGCATCGGTATGAACGCCGGCGGCAGCTTTATGGGCGCGGCGTCTGCCTCTAACCGCGAGCAGATGGAAAGACAGGCGGCAGGGAAGCCTGCATCTGCGGCGGGCTCGTGGACTTGCGCTTGCGGCACGGTCAACACCGGAAAGTTCTGCACCGAGTGCGGCTCGAAGAAGCCCGAGGCAAACGGCTCGTGGACTTGCACCTGCGGAGCTGTCAATACCGGCAAATTCTGCACCGAGTGCGGTGCAAAAAAGCCCGAAAGCTCCGGCTGGTTCTGCCCTGAATGCGGCAAGAAAAACGAGGGCAAGTTCTGTACCGAATGCGGAGCTAAGAAAGCATAAAATATGAACGCAACAGTTACGTACGAATGCCCGAATTGCAGCGCGGGCTTGGTCTTTGATGCCGAAAAGCAAAAATTCTCTTGTGAATTCTGCCTTTCGGAGTTCGACAAAGCAGAGCTTGATGCAACGGGTGCTCAGGAGCGTGCCGAAAAAACTGCTCGCGACAGTGAGGAGTTTTGCGGTCATATGCTCGAATATCACTGCCCGAACTGCGGTGCGGAAATAACGGCGGACGAGTCCACGGCGGCAGATCATTGCTATTATTGCCACAATCCCGTAGTGCTGACGGGCAAGCTTTCGGGCGCTTTGCGTCCGTCAAAGATAATTCCTTTTGCCTATGACAAAAAGGCGGCAAAGGAGAAGTTCCTTGCGTACGCAAAAAAGAAGATCTTTGCACCAACGGACTTTTTCTCCGATGAAAATGCAGAGAAGATAACGGGCGTTTATTATCCTTTTTGGGTCACGGACGCTGATACCACGGGTCGTCTTGACACCGTTGCACACCGTATAAGGAGCTGGTCGGCGGGGGATAAAAGATACACCGAGACCTCAGATTATCGCGTGAGCCGAGCAGGAAACATACATTTTGAGGATATAGTCACCTGCGCGCTTTCGGAGGCGGATAAGCATATGCTTGAGGGCGTTTTGCCGTATCCGTCCGATTCCTTGCAGGATTTCGATATGCCTTATCTGCTCGGATACATAGCCAAAAAGCGCGATATCGAGCGCGAGGCGCTCACACCGGAGGTGCGCGAGAGAATGAACAGCTATGCAAACACGCTGCTCCGCTCAACGATAACCGGATATTCAAGCACCGAGCACGGAAAGCTGCAGGTCAAGGTGAATGCGAGTAGCTGGGATTATACATTGATGCCGATCTGGCTTCTTCATTACAAAATGAAGGACAAGGTGTATACCTTCGCTATGAACGGCTATACGGAGAAGATATACGGCGAGATACCCGTCAGCCGCGGCAAGCTTGCCGCACTTTTCGGCGCTGTCGGAGGTCTTGCGGCACTCATATCCTTTGCTTTGGGGGTGCTGATATGTCTTTAAAATTTTCAAGGGCAATACTTCTCACCCTTGTATGCTTGGCTTTTTGCGCGTTACTCCTTTCATGCTCTCCGAATATCGAAAATGACTGTACTGTATATGATGCGGCGAATCTCATATCCGATAACGACGAGGCAAGGATAAACGAAGCCGGTAAGAGTGCGGCGAATGCAAAATTTTTGGTCCTTACCCATAACGGCAAGAACGGCTCAAAGCTTTTCGGTGAGGACGTTTTGCGCGATATGGGGCTATCCGAGGACGAGGATATCGTTGTTTTCGTTATCACTCTCGGAACAAGCTATTCTTTTCCGTATGAGGACGAATATTTTTTAAATATCTATACATACGGAAATACGTATAATCGCATTTCCAATTCCGAGGTCGACGATATACTTTACGGCAATAAAGCGGATTTAAAATCGGGTCGTATCGGAGATGCGCTGGTCGGCTGTATCGCAACGGCAAATGAGGCTGTAAATATACCTTTTTTGAGCATAACCGCAGTCGCGTTGATGATCGGCATAGTTGCGGGCTCGATCGGAGTCTTCACTACCGTTTCAAAATACAAGATGCGCTTGCGCCCCACGAATTATCCGCTTGACAGATTCGCAAAAATGGAGCTTACGCATAAGGACGACGATTTTATAACCAGCCGAATAGCCGTGACGAGAATACAAAGAAGCTCGTCCTCGTTCGGCGGACGAGGCGGCGGATACGGCGGCGGCTCGGGACACCGAGGGGGAATTTGACAAAAATGGCAATAAAAACGGTACTTTTTGATCTTGACGGTACGCTTCTCCCGATGGATCAAGATGTCTTCATCAAAGCCTATTTCGGCGGACTTGCCATGAAGCTCGCGCCCCACGGATACGAGCCGAAGATGCTTATAGACGCTATTTGGCAAGGCTCCGAGGCAATGGTCAAAAACGACGGCTCTTGCTCGAACGAGGAGGCTTTTTGGTCGGCATTTTGCGATATTTTCAAGAAAAACGTACGCGCCGATGAACCGATATTCAACGAATATTATGAGGAATCCTTCGACGGAGTAAAGAAGGTCTGCGGATACGACCCGCAGGCGGCGGCGACCGTTCGCGAATTAAAAGCGCTCGGTTATCGCGTCGTGCTTGCCACAAATCCGCTGTTTCCGCGCATTGCAACCGAAAAGCGCGTGCGCTGGACGGGCCTTGAACCGACGGATTTCGAGCTTGTCACCACATATGAAAATTCAAGTCACTGCAAGCCGAATCCGAAATATTATGAAGACATTGTAAAAGAGCTCGGATTGGCGGCAGAGGAATGTCTGATGGTCGGAAACGATGTCGCAGAGGATATGATCGCCGCAACGCTCGGAATGAAGGTCTTCCTTTTGACCGATTGCCTGATAAACAGATCGGGTGCGGATATTTCCGAATATCCGAACGGAAGCTTCAAAGAGCTCATGAGATATATAAAGGCAGACTGCTGATGCAGTCTGCCTTTTCTTTATTTATCGGAAAAATCGGGCTCTTCCCAGCTTTTGTTGAGATTTGCAGAAAGCCCCATATCCTGCGGTGTGCGGTAATCGGGGAGATTTTCACGCTCGGTGAATTCCTCGCGCACGGCTTGCAGATATTTATAACCGAATTTGTGGCTCGGTGCTATGAAATGACCCTCGTCCCACTCGTTCCAGTTATCGAGCATGAAGATCCTTTTGCCCCATGCGCCCTGCGGCAGGGCATCGCTCATTTCTTTCATGCGGCGCAGTACTTTTCTGAATCCTTCCGGCGATGCGTACCAGATCTTCGTTTTGTGAAATTCATAGCCCATATCGCGCCAATGCTTTGAAAATCTCGGTGTGGGATCGTAAAAGCAGCTTGCCGTCGGCAAAAAGCGCATGGGGTCGTCACTGTATTTTGCCGCAAGATCCGCGCACTGACCCTCAATGACGTCCTTTTCGGGAGGCAGATTATCTGGTGCGTGATACGGTGTGGTATAGCCGAAGCGGAAATCGTACCCTCGTGACATAAGGCTTTCATATTTTTCTCCCGTAGCCTTGTAATTGCAAACGCCGAATATCATACCGTCAAAGCCTTGAGCCTTTGCATATTCTCGGCAGGAATCAAAAGCCGCGGCCTGATCCTTGGGATCGGGCCAAACATCTTCAAGCCTTTCGGGGAAGAAGATAAACAGTACGGGCTTATTGTCTATAATAAGATAGTTTTTGCGCTTAAAATAGTTTTCGCACCAAAAAGGCATGAGATTTTCAACGATATCTTGCGAGTCTGTCGTGCCCCAACGGGGGCTGTTTTCGAACATGATCGCGAATTTCATCATGTCGCAGTAGCGCGAGTTAAGAAAAGCATCGTGAAGTCCGTGACCGCAGCGAAGATCGTTCACCGTCACGGGCTTGCCCATGTTTTCGGGCTTTCTGTACCAGCAGTGAATAAAGCAGTTGACCCCGTGCTCGATCGCCCATTTGATCTCCCAGTCTGCGTATTCGGGATTTTCTTCATCGTAATATCCGCAAAGCGGAGTGCGGTCGGGGTAGCCGTGCAGATCGTCAAAGCCGCCGTGAATACCTGCCGAGCCTTTTTTCCATGCGGCGTAATAGTGGACCGCAACTATGCGGTCAGGCTCTGCCGGCTGCGGCACGGGAACATAATTTTCGAGTTTTATATTATACATTTTTACCTCACTATAACGCTTTCGATGCCAAGAACATCGGCGATCTTTTTGAGCGTTTCGGCGTGGTGACCGATACCGAGTGCATAGTGGTGCGTCGGACCTTCCATGACCCATTTTTTGATAAACTGCTTGGTCGTCGGTTCAAAGAATCCGCGCGTGTTGGTGTTACCTGTGGGAGGGATCGGGCCTTGCTTTGATACGCCCTCGCCGATGACGAACTTGAAGCCGCCGGTTGCGTTTTGCGTGATACCGAGCATAGTGATCGGGCCCTCTTTGATCTTAAATTCAACAGATGCGCCGCGTCCGGGCTTTCCGTGATATTTTTTAAGACTGCGAAGCACGGGCTTGCCCTCTGCGATCGCAAGGTGGTGGGGTCCGTCGTGTCCCACGAGAATGAAATCCTCGGCAAAATCAAACGGGTGGAATTCGGCAAAGCTGCCGCCGATGTTAAGTCTGTCCATAATAAGCATCGCAATGCAGGTCTTAATGTCATACTCGCCGCACATCGGGATACCCTGTGCGTTTAAAATGGAGTTTCCGACGATGAAATTCGTTGCGACCTCGCGGTTAAGACCGCCCTCGATTCCTTCATAATAATATGCAAGTCCCGTAAGATCGTATTTTTCAACGAATTTGTCGAGCGCAACGGCATCGCGTGCTGCGCGGTATTTGTCCTCATCGGTGAGCTTTGAGGTGACGGGGTCGGATTTCGGCTCTGGCATATCAAATTCTGCGTCGATCACCTTTATCTTCTCTGCGATCTCCTCGTCCGTGACGTTTTTGTAGATCTCAACAACGGTGTCGATCTCAAGTAGGGGAACGTGAACGCCGAATGCCGTGGCGATCGCTGTCGGGTCGGCGTGCATGTCGTACATGGCCTCAAGCGTGTGTCCCATAAGACCCATGCGAGCGCCGCGCAGATCGTGCAGGACCTTTGCGATATCGCACCACTCGGCAAGCTCCGCCTCGGCTTCTTTATCGCCGTAAAGCGTACCGATTATAACGTCATAGATCTTTTTGCCCATGCGAACCGCAACGCCCATAAACTCGGGAACTGAGCAGATGTTGTCGTTTTCAAGCTGCATGAAGGTCGATGCCTTCGTATAGTCGAGCCTGTCAAGAGGCTGGAGGGCGGTGAGTATCATCGGTGCATTCGCATCGCGCAAAATGGGCGCGAAAACAGACGAGGTCGCATATGTTATCATATTGCAGATGAGAAGATCAACGCTCGCACCGTTTATCTTTTTAACGGCATCGTAGGCAAGCTCCGAGGAATCGATCATTCCGAAGTCAACGACCTCAACACCGTTTTTCTCAACGAGTGCGACAAGGTCTGAGTGGTATTTTTTGAAATTGTCGTATAGACCGGGGAACTGTTCATTGTAGACCGCGTGCGAGACGTCAAAAATTCCTATCTTCGCTGTGCGGGGCTTTTTTCTTTCAATCATTGGATAGATCCTTTCAAAATTTTGTTTTCATATTGACTTTAACAAAACTGAGGTGTATAATCAATATACAAATCAAATGTGAATTTGTATAAAATAAAGATTTAGGAAACAAAGCAACGATGAAATTTTCAGATATCAGGCCGTTTGTGCGTTATGCAAGATATATGACACTCGCCAAGGAAGAAGGCTATCGACCGTCCTGGGCAGGTGACGCGCGCCTTTTCTTCTGCATAAGCGGAGAGGGAGAAATCGCGGCGGCGGGCGATAATTTTAAGATGAAAACCGGATCGCTGATAATCATAAATTCAGGTATCGAATATGAAATAAAGAGCCCGGAAAATCACGTTTCGTACATCGCTTTGAATTTTGATTATACGGATAAAAACACACATCTTCATTTGCCGATCCCGCCGAGAACAGACGGGGAATTTTCTTCCCGCGATATAATTGAAAACATAAAATTTTCAGATGCTCCGGAGATTCAAAAAACACTTTTTTTGCCGGAAATGCACTCGCTTTCGTCAAGACTTGAGCATCTTGTGAGAGAGTATTCGATGCGTATAATTTTTAACGAAATAAAGACGAGTGCGCTGCTTGCCGAGGTGCTGCTCGATGCGATCCGATCTGCTCGCTCCGAAACCGTGCTCGGCGGCGGCGGAAGGCTTGATGCGATCGTTTGGTATATTCACGAGCATTATCGCGAGCCCTTGACAAACGAGCTGCTCGGCGAGCATTTCGGATTCCATAAAAATTATATAAGCGTAATAGTCAAGGAGTACACGGGAATGCCGCTTCACAAATACCTTAATCACGTGCGGATCTCGCATGCTCTTGACATGCTGAATGACAGCGACGCCCCAATAGCGGAGATCGCGGAAAAATGCGGATTTTGCGATATATATTATTTTTCACGTTATTTCAAGCAAGCCGTCGGCGTCAGCCCCACGGAGTATAGGAGAAACAGATAAACGGCATTTTTCCGTCAAATAACAAAAGGCAGATAAAATTCTGCCTTTTGTGCATTTTGTATGCTTTTTCGCGCTCGAAAAATTTTGGTTTGAGGGGTTTTTCTGTTGACTTTGCGTAAGTAATATGATAAAATATAATATATTAGACTTTTTCGTTGCAGACGGACGAAAAAAGGAGGTTACTATGAAGAAAATAGCAGTCATTATGGGCAGTGACAGCGATCTGCCGGTCGTCAGACCCGCGATCGATACGGTTAAGAAATTCGGAGTACCTTGCGAGGCAAGGATCCTTTCCGCGCACAGAACACCCGAGGAGCTTCGCGCATTTGCAGCATCGGCACGCGAGGAGGGCTTCGGCGCGATCATAGCCGCAGCGGGTAAAGCGGCACACCTTGCAGGCGCGGTTGCGGCAAACACCACGCTGCCCGTT
>SVSW01000021.1 GCA_015064095.1 Oscillospiraceae bacterium
CCCGTTTGTGCGAGCTTATATGACTCGTGTGCTCTAAGCAAGAACATATCGTACTCGTTGCTGTTCGTCTGCAAAGCCGTCACAGCCTCGTTGTATGCGCCCTGTGCTTGCGCAACGTCAACTCCGAGTCTGTCATAAAGCGAATCGTTTCTCTTCTTTATCGCGTTAGCGATCTCGGTTACGACGAGGTCTGATTCACCGTTATACATTATGTCGTAGTTGCCCCATTGGTTCGACACCGTACCCATACGCGACATGACGTTGAATGTAACGCCTGCATAATATGCGTCATCGGGGATCTCCGCCTCTTCTTGGGGCTTTTCGGGTATTACCTGACCGCCGGTCGTGGTAGTGGAAGGATCCGCCGTAGTGCCTCCCGTGGGAGTTTGTGTTCCGCTTGGATTGCCCGTTGTCGTACCGTCGGCTACGGTCGTGGTTGTTTCGCCGCCGCCTTCGGCAGGTCCGCAAGCAGCCAAGATCGGCAGGACCATGAGCAAAGCAAGGATAAGTACCAATACTTTTTTCATAAAAATATTCCTCCATATAATATGTACTACATATTTTAACATATATTTTGTTGAATGTCAATATTCAAATCTCATCTATCTGTGTTTAAATTGTGAATTTATTTATATATACTCCCACAGGCCTCGGACTTTTAAGCCTTCAAGAACACCTCCGATGCGCAATATTGTACCAAAAAACCGCAATATTCACTCTTGACAATCGTCGGTTATGTGGTATAATATGTAATAAAATATTGAAACGATGAGGTGATAATATGCTGGGACTTAAAAAATTTGCAGACGTGCACATGCATATCGAGGATAACGATTACGAAAAAGCACATTCATTATTTGATTTTGTTGCCGATGAGCTCGGAGTAACCGACGGAGCTCTGTTAGCGCTTGACAATTATCCTCCTTGCGACCGCGCTCAACTGTTTACCTCGCTTTATTTTAAAGCCAATTACAAAAAAATAAAGCTGCGCGTATTCGGCTCACTTTACGAAATCGATATCAATAAAGATATTCCCTTTGATGTTCAAGTGCAAAAGCTTATGGACATGGGCTGCGACGGAATAAAGTTTATCAACATGAAGCCCGAGGCATACATGGCACTCGGTCGCGGAATAAACGATCCTATTTACGACTCAATGTTCGCTCTGCTTGAAAAAACAGGCTTTCCGATCATGCTTCACGCCGCCGATCCGGAAGAATTTTGGAGCGATTCCTCAAAAATGACCGAAAATCAAAAGCTTGCGGGCTGGTGGTACGGTGACGGAAAATTCCCCACATACGAGCAAATTTACAAAGAGGTCTACGAGGTCCTCGACCGCTATCCGAACCTAAATATCGTTATGGCGCATTTCTTCTTCCTCTCGAACAACATGCCCGAAGTTGTGCGGATCATGGAGAAATACAAAAATTTACGCTTCGACCTCACTCCGGGTCACGAAATGTATCTCGGTTTTTCAAAAGATATCAAGGCGTGGCGCGAATTCTTCCAAAAATACAGCGACCGTATACTCTTCGGAACCGATGCCACCACAACGCGCTCAAATGACATTACATACAAAAAATATTCTCTTGTCGCGCAAGGATTGGCACATGACGAAAGCGAATTCCCGATTCCCCGAATTCCCGATCTGTTCGTTCGCGGTCTGAATCTTGACCCCGAAACGATAGAAAAGATCGCATATAAGAATTTTATTGATCTTGTAGGTGATACGCCGCGCGAAGTCAATATTGAATACGCGCGAAGCGAAGCCGAAAAGCTGCTGAAACAAGCACGCACCGTTGAAGGTCTTGAACGAAGCGTTGAATTGCTTGAAGAATTTTTAGACAAAACAAAATAAAAGATCTGCCGCCCAATGGGCGGCAGATCTTTTATTATCAGCTATCAAAATAGCGTTTGATATCAATAATTAGGTGTGTGGTTGCCTGTGTAATCAGGAGTAGCGGTAGTCGTGACAGCAGGCTCTTCGGTAGTGGTGACGCTGGGAGTAGTTACGTCCGCAGAGGGATCTGCCGTGGTCGTGGTATCGCCGCCGGGTGTAGCCGTTGTTACCGTGGGAGCCTCAGTTGTGGTGGTCGAAGGCTCAGCAGTCGTCGAATCGGGTGTGCCTGCGGTAGTGGTGGCGGACGGAGTTGTGGGGGTCGCCGTACCTTCTGTGGTGGTAACGCCGGCCTGACCGCCGTCAGCAGGTCCGCAAGATATCACTGCCGCTACGGACAGCAACATCATCATTGCAAGAGCAACTGAAATTATTTTCTTCATTGTGGGTTTCTCCTTTATATTGTTTATTAATAATTACCTGTCCAAAATTCCGATTCCGTGGTGCCGGTCGGCGCGGTCGTTGTATCCGATGTTACGCTTGGCGCGGTCGTTGTGACCTCGGGTGTCGGGGCGGTGCCCGGTGATGTCGTAACGCTCGGCGATCCGGTCGTTGTCGGCGTCGACGCGGTCGTTGTGACACTCGGTGACCCGGTCGTGGTTTGAGCCGAAATCTGTGTTGTCGTTTGTGCGGGGACATTTTGCGTGGTGACCGACGGCGATCTTGTTGTTGTCACCGCAGCCGTGCTTGTAGGTCCGCCCCAATCGTCAATATCAGGCACGATGTCATCTCCTCCGTTTCCGTTACTCGCCGTAGTGCCTCCGACAGCACTCGTACCGCTCGGTACTGTTGTGCCGCCCGTGGGTGAGGCGGTAGTGCCGCCTGTGGGTGAGGCGGTAGTGCCGTTTGTTGGAGAAGCAGTGGTGCCTTCTTGCGACGGTACAGTCGTCCCACTCGGGCTCGGTGCTTGGGTGCTCGGCTGAGTTGTCACGGTTGGCTCTGCGTTTGACGGTGCGCAGGCGACGACAAAAAGCAACGCCATCGCGACCGCAAATATGATCCAAACTTTTTTCATAAAAAACCTTAGAAAAGCGATTTTTCGCTCACCTTTTATGTAAATTTGATCGGGGAAGGACTATCCTTTATTCGCTTCACCCGCAAAACGGGGATAAACCCCGATTCTCCATAGATTATATCAAAACAGAGCACATTAGTCAATAACAATATTGCTTTTTTGTAATATTCAACAAACGATTTGTTCACTTTGCACAACAGAGGGGCGTTCGGGCGCAAATTTGAGCCGTTACGAGCCCCGTGCGCCGCGATTTCTGCGCGTACGGGGCTCAAAAAAAATAGCAAAAAAGATCGGGCGGCTTGCGCCGCCCGATCGGATTTTTTGTTTTATCAGTTTGCAGAATTAAGGATTAAGTGCCTCGTACTTGTCGATTATAGCCTTGATAGCTGCACGCTGAGTTGCGGTGTAAGGCGAGTACTTTCCGCCGCCGACAGGATATGCATAGGAAGAATTGTATCCTGCGTCTTCGGGAGCCTTAACATCGTCATATGCCATTCTCGCTACCTCGATGATGGAACGGCTGTTGTTGTCTTCGTTGTATTCACCGTAGACAACGTGCTCGCCCATAGCATCGGTGTACTTGATGTAGGTTATAGCGGAATACTTCCAACCAAGGTGATTGTCCTTAATGTTGGTGATAGCTGCCTTGATCGTGTAGCCGACCACATCATTGCCGCTCTCGCCGCCGAGGATTCTATTATTCATAGCATCATTTGCGGGGATCTCGAGAACCGTGTATCCGAGTGCCTTAAGAGCAGGAACGTCGAAGGTCGTAAGACCTGCTTCTGCGATAAGGTGTGTCGGGAATATAGCAGTTCCGAACTCGACACTTGCGGGATCTGTTGCTATGGAGTTGATGTAGTCGATGGTCTTTGCCGAAAGAACTGCGGTGAAGCGCAGACCGTTCGAGCCTGTGGAAACTCTGATAGACGCACCGTCAGTAGCAGTCATAGAACCGCCCTGTGCACCGGTGTAAACGTTGTAGATAACGCCGTCGATCTCAACCTGACCCTCAGCTGCACCTGCATTTGCGGGATTCTTAACAGCTGCTACGTAGAAGCCGAGTGCTGCATCGCCCTCGATGGGAGTTCCCTCGTTTGCGAAGATCTTAACGTTGTTGAGGTTAAGAGTTGCTGCCTGATCGTTCTCGCCGTCCTTAGCCGAGATAACAGTGCTGTTAGCATTGAGCTGGCTGTTGTTGACGTTGATCTCGTTTGCCTCGGCGTCTGCAACTGCGATAGCTGCGCCGCTACCTGTGTTGTTGACCTTTGTGTTGTTAAGCGTTACGGTAGATGCGCCTGCGACGCTGATGAGTGCGTCTGCAGACTCAGCTGCGATCATGCTGTTGGTTGCGGTTACATCTGCTTCGTCTGCAACAGCAAGAGCCTGAAGCTTAACGTTGTCGAGAGTTGCTGTGATACCGTTTATCGCGATAGCTTCTGCGGAGACACCTTTGAAGGTAGCGCCCGAAGCATCAGCTACGATGGAGCTTGCAGCTGTGCTGCGCATCATGCTGCCAACGAATGCATTGGTGATGATGACTGCGCCGTCTGCGATGTTAGCCGAAACGATAGTTCCGCCTGTGATGTTAGCACTGTCTGCTACGAGAGTAGAAACTGTGCCGCCAACGATCGTGAGCTCGTCATCTTCTACGGTTACGGTTGCACCGTCGGTAGAAGTGAGAGTTCCCTCAGTTACTATAAGAGTTCCTATGATCGAAACGTTTTCGAATGCTCCGATCTCTCCGCCTACTTCTTCACCAACCATAGTGGGAAGATCGAAGGCTGTTGTGCCGGTGGTAAGCGAACCGCCTGTGATCTCGGCATATCCGAAGATAACGAGTGCCATACCGGTCTCGTTGGAGATATCGCCTTCGCTGTATACCTGACCGCCTGCCTCAATGCCTATGGTGTTACCGGACTTAGCAGAAACAACAGCGCCTGCCTCGATGGTAACGGTTGCACCGGCCTTTACTTCGATAGTACCCGAGGCGTTCCACGCACCGCCGCGTGCATCACCTATGAGCGAGCTATCGCCATCAATAGTAATGTTTGCAGAAAAATCTCCGCTGGATTTCAGTGCACGAACGGCTATTGTGTTGCCGGTGCAATTGATGGTTGTGTTCTTAATGTTGACGGTAGATCTCGCGGTGATCGCGTGGCAACCGCCATCTGCGATGATCTCGCAGTTTTCAAAATCAGCAGGTATATCGGCAAGATCTATCGTGTTGGATCCGCCACCAGCCTTAGCATAAGAGATCTTGACATCCTTGAAGACTGCCTTGTTGCGGGCTCCGGCTTGCTGGAAATTCAACTGACCGTAGATCTCTCCACCGGTGATGCTAATATCAACCTTATTATTTACGGAACTAACAATCGAGCCTCTGACGGTTCCGCCCGTCATCGTGATCGAGCCTTCGGTTGCGAATTCCTGACGTATCAGGATCGCGGCTCTATCACCGTTGTCACCCGCCTGAATGAGCGTGTCGTCTCCGCTGATGCTGATATTGACCGTAGTACCTGCATCGCCCAAGTTGTAAATGCAGGTCGTTGCCTTGGATCTGAGCGTTGCGCCGTCGGAGATATTGATATCTGCGCTCATGCGGTTGATGTCTATGACAGCACCGGCAGAGTCGTTGACGGATGCCGTTGACGTGCCCTCAACGATCGTGTTTTCGCCGGAAATATTGAGCGTTGCTCCGTTTGTTGCAAAGAAAATGTGACCGGCTGTCTTGGTTGCGCTTACTCTGTCTCCGATAGAAGCAGAGGATACAACGCTGCCGCCGTCGATGGTGACGGTTGCGGCGCTGCCTATTCTGATGGTGTACTTATTCTCGGCTACCGTGATCTCAGAACCGTTCGTGATCTTGAGAGTTGTGCCGGAGAATGTGATAGCATTTGTAGCTGCGCCCGGATCGATCTCAGTGCCGTCGATCGTAAGCGTACCTGCACAGGTGATACCGCCGCCCGTGATAGTAGAGTTCTTGATAGAGATCGTGTCGTCAGCCGACGGGGTGTTTCTCTGGATCGCGTATTTGCTTGTTCCCGTCGTCAGGACAGTTGCATCCTCGATCACGAGAGCAAGGTCTGCTTTGTTTGCGTAAATGCAAACTCCGCCCGACTTAACCGTTGCGCCATCGGTGATATTGATCTTGGCGCCGGTGTTTTCATTTGCGTTTATGGGAGTTCCTGTTCCGGTGTTTTCAACGAGAGTTCCTTCACCGGTAATATTGAGCGTGACGTTTGCTTTTTCGAATCTGATATGGCTGTCCTTGCCGGATATTACGGTACTTCCGCTTTCGATATTAACGGTTGCACCCGCAACTTCCGCTCTGATAGTGAAGCCCGCGCCGGAGGATGTGATCTCGGAACCGTTCTTGATAGTCAGAGTTGTGCCGCCGCAGAATTCGATAGCATGCTTACCTTCAGCAGGTGTGAGCTTGGTGTTATCGAGAGTAAGATTGCCGTATGCGAGTATAGGTGCTGTGCAGGTCAGATCCTTCATCTCGAGGGCTATACCGTTTGCAACGGTGATAGCAGAAACCGTACCGCCTTCAAGAGTGATCTTGTCGTCGGCGAGAGTTACCTTCGTTCCGTCCAGGGTGAGAGTTCCCTGAGGTGCGGTGAGCGTGCCCGTGAATTCAACGTTTTCAAATGCTCCGATCTCTCCGCCTTCTCCAACCATAGCGGGGATATCAAGGGCTGTTGTGCCCGTGGCGATCGAACCGCCCGTGAACTCGGCATAGCCGAAGATAACGAGTGCCATACCGGTCTCGTTGGAGATGTCACCCTCACTGTAGACCTGACCGCCGGTCTTAACGCCTATGGTAGTTCCCGACTTAGAAGAAACGACAGCGCCTGCCTCGATGGTAACGGTTGCACCGTTCTGGATCTCAAGAGTACCCGAATCCGACCATGCGCCGCCACGTGCATCTCCTATGAGCTTGCTATCGCCGTCAATGGTAATGTTTGCCGACGAGGCATCGTTAGATGCATATGCACGAACAGCTACTGTGGTTCCGCTACAATTGATAGTTGTATTCTTAATGTCAACGGTGCCTCTCGTGGTGATTGCATGGTAACCGCCTTTTGCGTTGATCGTGCAGTTTTCGAATTCAACCGTGGCTTCGTTAAAGTCCATCGTGTTTGCACCGTTGGAGGTTATGACAGTATTGATCGTAACGTTCTTGATCTCGACCGTTTCGGTGCTCATGGTTGAGAACAAGAAAGTACCGTTGAGCTCACCGCCCGTGATGCTGATCGACATTGCGACCTTGCCACCCAAGGAAAGACCGCCATTAACGGTTCCGCCCGTCATATTAAACTTGCCTTCGGTTCCCTGTTCCTGGCGCATCAGGACCGCAATCTTATTGCCGGCGTCACCCGCCTGAATGAGTGTGTCCTCGCCGCTGATGTTGATATTAACCGTAGTTCCTGCAGAACCTAAGTTATAAATGCAGTTGACGGCTTTGGATCTGATCGTTGCACCGTCTTCGACATTGATCGTTCCGCTCATGCGGTTTATGTCTATGATACCGGAAACGGTGTTGGGAGCTGTCGTTGCCGTGCTCTCAACGATCGTGTTTTCGCCGGAAATATTGAGCGTAATTCCGTTTGTTCCAAAGAGAATGTGTCCGTGTGTCTGAGTAGCACTTACTCTGTCTCCTGTGGAAGCAGAGGATACAACGCTGCCGCCGTCGATAGTGACGGTTGCTGCGCTATTTATTTTAATAGTATACTTGTTCTCGGCAGCCGTGACCGTCGAGCCGTTGGTTATATCAAGCTTTGAGCCCGAGAAGTTGATGGCATGACCGTTTGATTGAGGATCAATATCACTGTTATCGATCGTAAGCGTACCGCCGACAGAGAGACCGCCGCCCGTGAACGTGGAGTTCTCAATATCCGTTGTATCGGTTGCGGAAGCGCTATATCTCAGGATTGCGCCGCGTTCATCAGCACACTCGATATTTGCACCGTCCATATCGATATCAAGCTTAGCTCCGCCGTTTCCGTAAATGGCAATACCGGTTGCTTTGAGCGTTGCGCCGTCGGTAACGCTGATCTTTACGTTGTCCTTGCCGTTTGTATTAATGATGCACTTGGCCGTATTGGTATTCTCGACAAGCGTATCCTCGCCGGAAATATTGAGCGTGACGTCCGAGGCGTCAACTCTGAGCATACCGTCCGTTGCGGTTCTTAAAGTACCGCCCTCGATGTTGAGAACGTCTCCTGCAGTTCCAAGTCTGACTGCATATCTCGTGGGTGTGACCTCGACGCTGTCCTTGATAGTAAGCGTGACCTTTGTGTCACCCTGGAGCTGGAATGCATCCTGACCGGTTACCGTGGTGGTTCCGCTTACAACGATATTTGCTGCGGCATCTTTACCTGCAGCCCAAACAGACACGTCATCCGCCGGACCGTTTATCGTAGAATCATTTATAACGAGTGTACCCTTGAGGTAAGACGCGGTCAACTTACCGGTCACCGTGACACCGTCGAAGGTTAATTTTGCAGCGGTATTTGCGACAGATACAGAAACTCCGCTGGCAAATTTTGCTCCGGAAACTTCTAAGTCATATGCGCCGGAGGTAACCTGGAAGGAGTGCTGTCCGCCGTATACCGTGGAAGCTTCGTCAAATATAAGCTTTGCGTCTCCTGCCGTAACGTTAACGCCTTTATGTCTTGCCGAGTTGAGCACAACATTGTCAAGCGTGATCTCGCAGTTGGCGGGAACCAACGCGGCGTCATTTCTTGTGTTTACGGTGAAATCGCTGATCTCAACCTTAGCAAAATCCGTTCCCGAGCCGGCTGCATCGATAAGGAAGCCGTTTGCACCGTTGTCGTAGTCCGCAACGTTGAAGTTGTAGATGGCGCCGTTGCCCTCTACGTACAGCGTTTTGCCTCTTGCTGCGTAGAAACCGATTCCGCTGCCGTTATTTGCAAGGCTTACCTGTGCGTCTGCCTTGAATACGACCCAAATGTAGTTTCCTGCCTCTGCGAGAGACTTCGTTACGTTGGCGCTCGCTCTGCCGGGAAGCTTCGCGAGCATTTCCGCTTTCGTTATTTCTATCTTATTTTCTGCGGGTACTTCCGAGAAATCGTCATCGGTATGCCAATATACCGTTACGACGACGTCGTCATCGCCCGCTTCGGTCGCTGCCGATGTCGGAAGCGCCATTGCTGTGAAGATCACCGTGAAAACGACTGCGATCATCATCACGGCAAACACAAGGGAAAGTCTTCTCTTCATGTTAAAACCTTTTTAACCTTTCTTTTTTTACATTTCCCGCCCCTCTTGGCAGACTGCGGGCTAAATGTAAATATTTATACTCGAATTATACCACCTATTTTTTTAGTTGTCAACAATTTGTTTCATTTTTTATATATGTAAAATATTTTTGTGAAATTTGCACAATAAATTATGAAAAACTTTCCACGCGCGGCGGGTAAAGACGGTGTTTTTTTTGCGTTTTTACGAGATTTTTGGCTTGTACGACCGAAAATCGGCAAAAAATCCTTACATTTATGATTTGTTATTGTATAATTGTCCCAAGACCTTTTTTGGCGGCCATTTTTAATATAATAATTAATTTAAAGGAAGGAAAGCCAAAATAAAGCTTCGAACAGCTTGAAGAATTTTTAGATAAAATAAAATAAGATCTGCCGCCCTTGGGCGGCAGATCTTTTATTTATCAGCTATCGCAATAGCAGTTGCTCATCAATAATTGTTTGTGTAGTCGTCGTCCCACTCCGGAACAGTAGTCGTGACAGCCGGCTCTTCGGTGGTGGTTACGCTGGGAGCGTCGGTGGTAGTGACGCTGGGAGCGTCGGTGGTGGTAACGTCAGGAGTTCCCGCGGTCGTAGTATCGCCGCCGGGCGTAGCCGTTGTTACCTTGGGAGCCTCGGTTGTGGTGGTCGAAGGCTCAGCAGTCGTCGAATCGGGTGTGCCTGCGGTGGTGGTTGCGGACGGAGTTGTGGGCGTCGCCGTACCTTCTGTGGTGGTAACGCCGGTCTGACCGCCGTCAGCAGGTCCGCAAGATATCACTGCCGCTACCGACAGCAACATCATCATTGCAAGAGCAACTGTAATTATTCTTTTCATTCTGGAATTCTCCTTTATGTAGTTTATTAAGTATTATCTATACGGGCGCAAATTCGGCCTCGTAACGCGCGCTGCGCGCCGCGTTTTCAGTACGAGCGAAAAAGAGAACAATCGATCGGGCGGCGGCTTGCACCGCCCGACCGGATTTTTTTGTTATCAGTTTGCAGGATTAAGTGCTTCGTACTTGTCGATTATAGCCTTGATAACTGCGCGCTGCTCTGCGGTGTACGGTGAGTACTTTCCGCCGTCGGCAAGATATGCATAGGAAGAATCATATCCTTCGTCCTCGGGAGCTTTAAGATCGTTATATGCCATGGTTGCTACGTATACCATGGAACGGCTGTTGTTCGCTTCATCGTATGTACCGTAGATAACGTGCTCGCCCGAAGCATCGGTATACTTGATGTAGGTTATAGCGGAATACTCCCAACCAAGTTGTGCGTCCTCAATGGTCGTGACATTTGCCATGATCGTGTAACCGACTACTTCATCGCCGTTGTCGCCGCCGAGGATCTTGTTGTCGTTCATAGCAGTTTCATCTGCGGGGATCTCAATAATGGTGTGTCCGAGTGCCTTAAGTGCAGGAACATCGAAGGTCGTAAGACCTGCTGCTTCGATAAGGTGTGTCGGGAAGACAGCAGTTCCGAACTCAACGCTTGCAGGATCTGTGGCCAAGGAGTTGATATAAGCAACCGTCTTTGCCGAGAGTATCGAGGTGAAGCGCAGACCGTTCGAACGTGCCGAAAGTCTGACAGCCGCACCGTCAGTTGTGGTCATCATTCCACCCTGTGCTCCGGTGTAAATGTTGTATACAACACCGTAGATCTCTACCTGACCCTCAGCAGCTGCGCCTTCATCTGCGGGATTCTTAACAGCTGCTACGTAGAAGCTGAGCGCTGCTTCGCCTTCGATGGGAGTTCCCTCGTTTGCGATGATCCTAACGTTGTTGAGGTTAAGAGTTGCTGCCTGATCGTTCTCGCCGTTCTTAGCCACGATAACAGTGCTGTTAGCCTTTAACTCGCTGTTGTTGAGGTTGATCTCGTTTGCCTCGGCGTCTGCAACCGCGATAGCTACGCCGGCACCTGCGTTGTTGACCTTAGTGTTATTAAGCGTTACGGTAGATGCACCTGCAACGCTGATGATTGCGCCGTCAACTTCAGATGCGAATATGCTGTTCGTTGCGGTTACGTCTGCTCCGCCGCCAATGACGAGAGCCTGAACCGTAACGTTATCAAGAGCTACTGTGCTTCCGTTTATTGCTATAGCTTTTGCGCTAGCATCGCTGAGTGTAGCTACCGAGATTACGATATTATCTCCCTCTTCGAGTGAGGGATTGCCGTCGGTGAAGGTTACGTTCGCACCGTCTGCGGTGAGAGTTCCCCCTGCTACTTTGAGCTTGCCCGTGAATTCAACGTTTTCGAATGCTCCGAACTCTCCGCCTTCAGCAATGATAGCGGGGATATCAAGGGCTGTTGTGCCCGTGGTGATCGAACCGCCTGTGAACTCGGCGTAGCCGTAGAGAACGAGTACCATACCGGTCTCGTTGGAGATCTCGCCTTCGCTGTAGACCTGACCGCCGGTCTTAACACCTATGGTGTTACCGGACTTAGCAGAAACAACAGCGCCTGCTTCGATAGTAACGGTTGCACCGCTAGCTATTTCGATAGTACCCGTGTCGCCCCATGCACCGCCGCGTGCATCACCAATAAGCGCGCTGTCGCCATCAATAGTAATGTTTGCAGATGATACATCGCTAGATGCAAACGCACGAACGGCTATGGTGGCTCCGGTGCAAGTGATGGTTGTGTTCTTAATGTTAACGGTGGATCGCGCAGTGATCGCGTGGCAACCGCCGCTTGCGTTGATCGTGCAGTTTTCAAATGTTGCCGGCATGTTGGCAAGGTCTATTGTGTTGGATCCGCCATCAGCCAAAACGGTAGTGATCGTGATGTCCTTGAAAATTGCCTCGGTGGTGTTATTGTTCTGTTGGAAATTCAACATACCGTAGATCTCACCGCCGGTGATGCTAATATCAACTATATTATTTACAGCACTGATAATCGCGCCTCTGACGGTTCCGCCCGTCATCGTGATCGAGCCTTCGGTTGCGAATTCCTGACGTATCAGGATCGCCGGCTTATCACCGTTTTCACCCGCCTGAATGAGCGTATCCTCGCCGCTGATGGTGATATCAACGGTAGTACTTGCATCGCCCAAGTTGTAAATGCAGGTTGTATTTTTGGACTTAAGCGTTGCTCCGTCGGAGATATTGATCTTTGCTCCGTTCTTGCGGTTGATGTCTATGATAGCTCCGGCACTGGCGTTGATGGATGCCGTTGACGTGCCTTCAACGACCGTACCTTCGCCGGAAATATTGAGCGTGATGTTATTCGATCCGAAGAAAATGTGACCGGCTGTCTTGGTTTCGCTTACTCTGTCTCCGACAGAAGCGGAGGATACAACGCTGCCGCCGTCGATCGTGACGGTTGCTGCGCTATTTATTCTAATAGTATACTTGTTCTCGGCAGCCGTGACCGTCGAGCCGTTGGTTATATTAAGCGTTGTACCCGAGAAGGTGATCGCGTTGACCGATGTGCCGGGGTTGACCGTGGAGTTGTCGATCGTAACAGTTCCGCCGACAGAGAGACCGCCGTTGACTGTTGCGTTTTTGATCAGCAGCTCATCGTCGGCTGCCGGGCCCAATCTCTTGATTACTACGTCGGTGCCTGCGGTCGATTCGATCGTTCCGCCGGTGATATTGATCTTATATCCTGTTCCGCCATTTCCATAAAAGACAGTTTTTGATGCCTTGAGCGTTCCGCCGGACATATTGATCGTTAAGTTGCTCTTTCCGTCCGAATTTATAACGCAACCCGTTCCGGTGTTTTCAAGAAGCGTGTTCTCACCGGAAATGTTGACCGTTGCAGCGGTGGTGTTTTCGTGACGGATAAAGCTGTCTTTTGTGGTTTTTACAACAGCGTCCTCAATATTAACAACACAATTCGCAGCCTGAAGACGGAGGAAGAAGCGCGTAGGTGTGAAGTTTGCGCCGCCCTTAATGGTAAGGGCACCAGTTCCCTGTACGTTAAACGCATCTTCCATTGCAGTATAGGTGCCGCCGTCAATCTCGACCAAGCACGCCCCGGTGCTAAAGCCACCGTCATATGTAACGTCTTTGAAAATCACCTTTGCAGCTGCTTGACCGGTTATATTATGATATCCGTTCGACGGTTTCAAAAGCTTTCCGGTAACTTCCAGCGTATAGGGAGCATAAACGTTGAAGGTGTGCTGTCCGCCGTAAACGTTAGAATTGCCGTCAAACACAACCTTTACGTCTCCTGCCGTAACGTTAATGCCTTTATGACGCGAGGAGTTGAGCGTAACATTTTCAAACTCGACCGTGCACGATGCAGGCGAAATAGCCGCATCGTTCTTCGAGTTTACGGTAAAGTCACTGATTATGACCTGACCGGGATTGGTTCCCGTGCCTACGCCTATTGCGAACGTAGCTGCATTACCGTTGTCATAGTCGCCGTCCATATTGAAACGGTATACGGAGCCGTTGCCCTCTACGTATGTCTTTTTGTCCTTTGCAACGTAAAAAGCTATTCCGCCGCCGTTTCGCTCGAGGCTTATCTGCTTATCTGCCTCGAATACGACCCAAACGTAATTGCCTGCCTCAGCCTTTGCCTTCGTAACGTTATCGTTCGAATCGACAAGCAGCTTCGTCAGCATTTCCGCTTTAGTTATCGTTGCCTTATTTTCAGCAGGCACTGCCGAGAAATCGTCAGCGGTATGCCAATATACCGTTGCGACAACGTCGCTATCGCCCGCTTCGGTCGCTGCCGATGTCGGAAGCGCCATTGCTGTGAAGATCACCGTGAAAACGACTGCGATCATCATCACGGCAAACACAAGGGAAAGTCTTCTCTTCATGTTGAAACCTTTTTAACCTTTCTTTATTATATTTCTCACCAATCTTGACAGACTGCGGGCTAAATTTAAATATTTATATTCGAATTATATCACCTATCTTTTTAATTGTCAACAATCTGCTTCATTTTTTATATGCATATAAGATATGTTTGTCAAATTTGCACAATAAATTATAAAAAACTTTCCACGCGCGGCGGGTATAGACGGTGTTTTTTTTGCGTTTTTACTAGATTTTTGACTTGTACGAACGAAAATCGGCATAAAATCTTTACATTTATGATTTGTTATTGTATAATTGTCCCAAGACCTTTTTGCGGCTCTTATTAACATAACAAATGACTTAAAGGAAGGAAAAAATCAAATGAAGCTTCGAATCTCCGCGCTTTTACTTGCACTTTTGATGACTGTGTCCGTTTTTGTCGGCTGCAACAACACAGGCGCCGGCACCGTCACAACAACGGGCGAGCCCGCGCTCACAACTGCCACTCCTGCGATCACAACGGCAACACCCACGACCGACAGCACAACAACTGCCACCCCCGTCACCACGACCGAAGCACCCGTAACGAGCGAGATCCCCGCCGTAACAACAACCGCTACTACAACTACTACTGCCGAGGTTACCACGGCGCAGCCCGATCCCGTCCCGGAGGGTATAAGCATAAACGGAGTTTTGCTCCAAAACTACAAGGTGGTATTCCCTGCCGAGCCCACCGTATTCGAAACCTACGCCGTTAATTTTTTCGTTGAAATGATAGAAGAAAACACCGGAATCAAGCTCACATCGAGCTCCGATGCCGCAGAGGAAAGAGAGTACGAGATCCTCGTTGGCAACACGTGCCGCGATGAGTCCGCCGAAGCACCCGATTCGGGATATTATTCTCTTTTCACATCGGGCACGAAGATCGTGTGCAACGGGCAATATCACCTCGTCGGCGCGGGTCTTTACGAGATCGCCGACAGAATACCCGAGGGCACCGAGGATATAGCCCTCAACGTTTCCACCTCTCAAGACCCAAGGCTCCATACCTATAAGGAAGCAACGAGCGCCATTCTCATAATCGGCGACGGAATGGGCTTTAACACCATAGAAATGGCAAAGGCAAACGGCATCTGCCCCGATTTTTATGCCAAAGCTCTGCCCGTACACGGCAGCGTTTCTACATTAAATATATACAATGAGATCACGGACAGCGCCGCCGGCGCTACTGCCATATCCTGCGGTACCAGAACGAAAAACGGATATCTCGGAATGGACAAAAACGGCGTCAGCATTAAAAATGTTCGCGAGCTCGCTCACGAAAAGGGCGCTAAGACCGCCGTTCTCACAACGGACGCGATAACCGGCGCAACTCCCTCCGCTTTCCTCGCGCACCACACCAGCCGAAGCGACACGACAATACTCAAAAACCAAATAAACGCTCTCATTTCGGAAAATGGGGTCGATTATTGCAAGGGCTCTATCACCAGCGGTCTTCTCACCTTTGCCAAGGCTGCTATTGAAAGGATCTCTGCCGATAACTCAAAGTTCTTCATTATGATCGAGGAGGCTCATATCGATAAGCACTCACATTCGAACGATGGGATCAATGCCAGCAAGTCGGTCAAGCAGCTGAACGACGTTGCCGCATACTGCATGTCCTTCACCGTCTTCCACCCCGACACAGCCCTCGTGATCACCGCCGACCACGAAACCGGCGGTATTCGATATTCCTCCGGCGAGTACATATACACCTCGGACGATCACACGGCTGCTAACATTCCGATGTATGCCTGCGGCGGCGGAACTGAGGTTTTGAATAATAATATTATTAATACCGACACTTCTGATTTCCTTTTCTCAATATTTGAATAATAAAGTCCCCGACCGCGAAAGCGGTCGGGGCTTTTTGTCAGTTTGCGTCGATAAGTTTTTCTTAAAATTTTGTTGCCTTTGATTGACATTAATGGAAAAATATGGTAATATGTAGTAAAAACAAAAAGGACGGCAAAATTATGGAACACGCAAATTTGAAGAAGATACTTTTTTTGAGCTTGCCGATGGTTTTTGCTATCGCACTCGCTATCACGCTCGCCGCTTGCATGGCTCAGGCAAACCGCGGACTCAACGACGGGATCTTTGATCCCCAAGGCACTTCAAAAACGACAGCTGATAACGATCTGCCCGTTATCCTTCCCACATCAAGGCTCTCCTTTCGCTCAAACGGCAACGGAACCTGCTCCGTTATCGGCATCGGCTCTTGCACCGACGGTGCGGTCGACGTACCCGAAACCAGCCCGGCGGGCGACCGAGTCACAGCGATCGGCGACAGCGCTTTTCTCGGTTCAAAAACAGTAAAGCAGATCTCGTTGCCGAAAAGCGTGACCGAGATCGGTGCATACGCATTCTACGGCTCATCTCTTTGCAGCATCTCAATTCATTCCGAGATCAGATCCATCGGCGAATGTGCCTTCGCAAACTGCGAGGATCTGACGGCTATAACCGTTGATAACGAAAACGAAAAATACAGCAGCCTTGACGGCGTACTGTTCTCAAAGGACAAATCCGAGCTGATCGTCTACCCATCGGGCAAGCAAAATGCATCGTACACGATCCGTTCAAGCGTTAAAAAGATACATAACATGGCGTTCTACGCCTGCTCTGCGCTCAAAACGGTCAATTATAACGGATCGCGCGCAGAATGGGAGGCGATCGTGACAGGATCAAACAACGATTCCCTGACAAACGCCGAGCTGAAATTCCCAAGCTCAAAAAAATAAAAGATCCCTTCCGGGATCTTTTATTTTTTATATTTTCATTCCGTTATATCCTGATCTTATTATCAGCTGATAGCGATTGCCGCTGATCACGAAATGCTCAAGCAGATTTATTCCGAGCATTGAGAGCGTTTCCTTTACATTGAGCGTCAGTCGGACGTCCTCGGCGCTCGGCATGGCACAACCGTTCGGGTGATTGTGTGCCAAAACAACGTGCGTCGCTCCTTGGATTACCGCTAAATCCGCGATCTTTCGAACAGGCAGATTTACAAAATTCACAGCGCCTGTGGCAACACAAGCTTTATCCACTATTTTCCCCTTTTGATTGAGAATCAAAGCATAAAGCTTCTCGTGTGCTTCGCCGACGAAAATGCCGGTCAGGTACCTTCCGAGCATTTCGGGATCGGAAAATGCATTGGTTATCTCGTTTTCGCACATTATGTATCGCCCGACGATACCCGCAACCGTTTTTATTGCATAAGCGCTGTTCTGCCCTATGCCATCTATTTTCGTAAGCTCCCTTTCGTCCGCGTTAAGAACTCCGCAAATATCACCGAATTTGTCAAGCAGATTATGCGCCATCATATTCGTGTTAACGCGCGGAATGCTATAATAAAGAAGCATCTCAAGCAGCTCATGATCGCGAAACGACAATGCGCCGTTTTCGGAAAGTCTTTTTCTCATGCGCTCTCGGTGTCCTGAATGTTCGTTTGCCATTTTACCTTCCGTTTCTATAAAGAAATCCGAAGCTGCTCCACAGCCTCGGATCTCTTTATCTGTGATAAAGTTTCTTCGTTTGATATTTAGGCTCGCATGTGAGGTTCATGCCGAGCTTTTTGAACACGTTAACATCGACAGATGAAAGTATCACCGTCGAATGTGCCTCGCAATCCCCAAGCTTTGCAAGCTGATCAAGAGCGGTCTTCGCTCTTTCGTCCGTAAGCGCACATATCGAAAGTGCGATCAGCACCTCGTCCATATGCAATCTCGGATTATGGTTGCCCATATGGTTGACCTTGAGCTTCTGTATCGGCTCGATAATGCTCGGTGAAATAAGATCATACCCGTCGTCTATTTCGCCAAGCTCCTTTAATGCATTGAGCAATACTGCCGATGATGCACCGAGAAGCTTTGAGGTCTTTCCCGTAACGATCTTTCCGTTCGGAAGCTCGATCGCCACTGCCGGAGCCTCGGTCCTTTCCGCGACTGCGTCTGCCTTCGCCACGATCGGGCGCATATCAGTGCTTATTTCAAGCGAGTTCATGATAAGCTCAAGCTTCATGACCTCGGACGGCTCACTGATACCGCGGCGCACGTTGCAAAGCGCATTATAATAGCGGCGGATTATCTCTTGCTTTGACGCCTCACATACCGTTTCGTCGTCCGTAATGCAAAAGCCTGCCATATTAACTCCCATATCCGTGGGGCTTTGATAGGGGCTCTTGCCGAAAATACGGGTGAACATCGCCTGAAGCACGGGGAATATCTCGATATCACGGTTATAATTGACCGTTGTTTCACCGTATGCCGCAAGATGATAGGGGTCTATCATATTGACATCATTGAGATCGGCGGTTGCCGCCTCATATGCAAGATTTACCGGGTGTTTTAGCGGAATGTTCCAGATCGGGAAGGTCTCAAATTTCGCATATCCCGCATTTATTCCGCGTTTGTGGTCATGGTAAAGCTGCGAAAGACAGGTCTCCATCTTTCCGCTTCCGGGGCCCGGCGCGGTGACGACCACGAGCGAGCGCTCCGTTTCTATGTAATCGTTTTTACCGAATCCGTCCTCGCTTATTATATGTGCGATATTGGACGGATAATCGGAGATGGTATAGTGTCTGTACACCTTGATGCCGAGCGCCTTGAGCTTCTTCTCGAAAGCGGCGGCTGCCGGCTGCGCCGAATACATCGTAATTACGACAGATCCGACATAAAGCCCGATCTCGTGGAATGCGTCGATAAGGCGCATGACCTCCTGATCGTACGTTATTCCCGAATCTCCGCGCCGCTTGCTCTGCTCTATTGCGTTTGCGGCAATGGATATGACGATCTCTGCTTCGTTCTTCATTTCAAGAAGCATTCGAAGCTTACTGTCGGGGCAAAATCCGGGCAGCACGCGCGCGGCGTGGTAGTCGTCAAAAAGCTTGCCGCCGAATTCCATATAGAGCTTACCGCCGATAGTGGCGATACGGTCGCGGATATTCTGCGTTTGGAGCTTTATATATTTGTCGTTATCAAAACCTATTTTCTTCATGATTATTTCTCGGACGTGTAGTTATCGAAATAACCCTGTATCCAAACTATCGGCGTACCCTTATCTCCCGAGCCGGAGGTGAGGTCGCAAAGCGAGCCGATAAGGTCTGTCAGTCTTCTCGGAGTCGTTCCCTGAGAGACCATCTTGCCGACGAGATCGCCGTCCTTGTTCTTTATATAGTCGTAGATCGCCGCCTTGAGCGCATCACCCGAAAGATCGGCAAAATCGTTATCTGCAAGGTATTTGAGCTTTACTTCGTTCGGCTGTCCGATAAGCCCATCGGTAAACGCGGGGGAAACAACGGGGTCTGCAAGCTCCCAGATCTTTCCGACGGGATCCTTGAAAGCACCGTCACCGTAGATCATGACCTCGATCTTTTTGCCCGTTGCCTCTGCGATAAGGCTCTGTATCTTGCCAACGACCGGTCGGCAGTCGCGCGGGAACAGCTTAACGCTGTCCTCTGTTGCCTTGTTACTTCCGAGCAGTCCGTAATCTTCATTATATCCGCTTCCGTCAACGGAGGAGGACATGATGTCATCAAGTCCGAGAACGATCTCAGCACCCGCAGCACGGAGAAGTCTCTTTGAACGCGCGCGGCTGTGGATATCGCAAGTGAGCACGTTCTTCGTATAGTTCAGAATTGCGCGGCAATCATTTGCAAGAATGACCTCGCACTCACAGTCACAGCTCTCAACGAGCTCTTTGTAGTAAGCTATATAGTCAACGCCCGTGAAGGTGTGCTTGACATATCCGAATTTTTCGCGCCAATCCGCCTCGGTGAGCACATCGGTATAAGGATTTACGCCTGCTTCATCGAGTGCATCGAGATCGATAAGGTGATTTCCGACCTCATCGGAGGGATAGCTGAGCATAAGATATATTTTCTTTGCACCCATTGCAAAGCCCTTGAGGCAAATGGAAAAACGGTTTCTGCTCAGAATTGGAAGTATCACTCCGAACTCTCCGCTCGGGAATTTTGCACGGATATCCGACGCTATCTGCTCGACTGTTGCATAGTTGCCCTGCGCGCGCGCAACAACAGCCTCGGTAACAGCGACAACATCGCGGTCAAGAACGTGAATGTTCTCACTCTTTGCGGCAGCAAGCACGCTGTCTGCAACGATCGCAGCTATATCGTCTCCGCTTCTTATAATGGGGGCGCGAACGCCTCTTGATACTGTACCAATCAATCTTTCACTCATTTTAACCAGTTCCTTTCAAACAGGAAAATTTACCGCGTGGGTGCAAAACGCACTATCAACACCTTACTATTATATAACATTACACATTGTTAGTCAAGAGAAATTCAAAACTTTTTCTCGCTTTTGCAAATTTATTGTGCTTGACTTAGTATGCGCAAAATGTTATAATTAATGTAATATAAGTGCAAAGGGGGGATACGGTTGAAAACCTTGCTCAAAAAGCTGGGCGAATCTATACTTTCTGTCTTTCCGATAGTTGCGATTGTCTTAATTTTAAATCTGACGCCGTTCGTTGATTTCTCGTTCACCGAGATCGCCGCATTTACGGCCTCTGCGGTGTTTTTAATAATAGGTATCGCGCTTTTCAATCTCGGTGCAGACCTTGCGATGACGCCGATGGGCGAGCACATCGGCTCGGGACTTACAAAGCTCAAAAGTGTTTTGCTTCTTCTCGCCGTCTGCTTCGGAATGGGCATACTCATCACCGTGGCAGAGCCCGATCTTTCTGTTCTTGCAGATCAGGTCGCGGGAATTATGGACGGAACGACGCTCATTGTCACAGTTGGTATCGGCGTGGGACTTTTTCTCGTGCTGGCAATACTAAAAATAGTGTTTCGCAAGCCACTCTCGTCAATGCTCATTTACTTTTATATGATACTGTTCGCCTTGACCGCTTTGCTTATATCAAGCGGAAACGAACATCTCATTCCTCTTGCGTTTGACTCCGGCGGTGTTACGACAGGGCCGATAACCGTGCCGTTTATAATGGCTCTCGGCGTCGGTATCGCCGCAACGATCGGAGGAAAAGACGCGGGCGAAAACAGCTTCGGTCTTATTGCCATGTGCTCCGTCGGCCCTATGCTTGCCGTACTGCTGCTCGGCATTTCCGTTACCGGAGGGCTTGATTTTGATCCGAGCTACGGACTGCACACGGATATTTCTTATATTATCTCAACCTTCCTTCAAACTGCGTACGACGTTATTCTGGCGCTCGGTCTGATAGTTATTTTCTTCCTTATTTTGCAGATAGTTTGCTTAAAGCTTCCGACAAAAAAGCTCGTTCGCATCGCAGTCGGACTGATCTACACGTTCTTCGGACTTGTGATCTTCCTCACCGCCGTTCACATCGGCTTTATGCCGCTCGGATATAAGCTCGGAACCGAACTTGCGGGCAATCCCGCCGTTCTTATGATCGTCAGCTTTATTATCGGCATGGTCGTGGTTCTCGCCGAGCCCGCAGTCCATGTGCTTAACCGCCAGGTCGAGGACATCACGGACGGAACGGTCTCAAAAAGATCAATGCTTATCGCGCTTTCGATCGGTGTCGGCATTTCCATAGGTCTTTCCGTTATCCGCATTATATTTGATTTTTCAATACTTTATTATCTTATCCCCGGTTACGCGATCTCACTCGGTCTTTCCTTCTTCGTCCCGAAGATGTATACCGCTATCGCATTCGACTCCGGCGGAGTTGCCAGCGGTCCTTTGACGTCCACCTTCATTCTTCCCTTCGCCGTCGGTGCGTGCTTCGTACTTCAAGGCGACGCGAAGATCATGAGCGATGCCTTCGGCATCGTGGCTATGGTCGCGATGACGCCGCTTATCACGATCCAAGCTCTCGGATTCCGTTCTGTCATGTCTCGCAGGCTGAAGGAGAATATAGCCATGAAGCGTATTCTTAACGCGGACGACGAGCAGATAATAGAATTTATGTAAGGAGGTCAATATGGCACAAAAAAACATTTCCTCCCCCATGTCATCGCCAAAGAAAATGAAGCTGCTTTTCACGGTCGTGAACAAGAAAAAGGCTGAATTTTATGTTGATCTGCTCCAAAGCTTTGAGATAAATATGCAAATGGTTCTCTCGGCACAGGGCACGGCAGGCGCACAGCTTATGGAAAATCTCGGACTTACCGATTCCGAAAAAGCTGTCATTCTCAGCGTTATACGCGAGGACCGCGCAAAAGAAGCGCTCGGGACACTTGAAGACCGCTTCCGCACAGTCAAAGGCGGCAAGGGCATTGCCTATACCGTTCCAATGACAAGCACGATCGGTGTTGCTATCTATCAATTCTTAAGTAATGTTAAGTGAGGTTTTGATATGACATATAACCATGAAGTTATATTTTGCATAGTAAATGCAGGATTTTCTGACTCCGTTATGGACGCAGCTCGCGAATTTGGCGCTCGAGGCGGAACTGTGATCCGTGCTCGCGGCACGGCTAATGCCGAGGCAGAAAAGCTTTTCGGCATCGCAATACAGCCCGAAAAGGAGATCGTTATGATCCTTGTTGACAAAAAGATCAAAAACGACATTCTTCACGCGCTTTACCGCGCGGTCGGACTTAAAACCCCAGGTCAGGGGATCGCGTTTTCCTTGCCGGTTGATGAGGTCGTTGGGCTTTCATCGGCATCGGAACAAAAATAAAATATCATACAAATACAAAAAAGTTGAACGCAAGTTCAACTTTTTTTGATAATAACCTTAAATTTACAGCCGCCGCAGGCTCTGTTCTCTGCCTCGACCGTGCCTCCCTCAAGATCAACGATCCTTTTAACGAGTGAAAGTCCAAGACCGTTTCCCTCGCCTTTATGTGAGCTGTCGCCTTGATAAAATTTATCAAAAATGCGGCTCATATGCTCCTCGTTTATACCGGGACCGCTGTCCTCAACCGTAAAGATAACATATCCGTCACGCTCTTGCAGGCGAAGGATAAGATCGCCGCCGCGCGGATCAAATTTTATCGCGTTGCCGATCAGATTGTTGAAAACATGAAACATGAGCCCCTCGTTTCCGAAATACTCAACATTTTCAAGCTCCGCATCAAGCTCAAGCTCCTTTTCGCTCCATTTCGGTTCGAGCATAACAAGAGTTTTTCTTATCTGCTCATCAAGGCGGTATTTTTCCCGCTTTTCGCCGATAGACTGATTTTCAAGCTTTGATATCAAAAGAATATTGCCCACGAGATCGGAAAGTCTGCCCGTATTTGACAGTATTTTTTCAAGATATCCCTCTCGTTCCTCATCGGTAAGATTTTTTTCTTGAAGCAGCATGGCATACCCCTCGATCGCTCCGATCGGGGTCTTGAATTCATGCGACACATTGGAAACGAAATCGCTTTTCAGCATTTCGGTTGCCGAAAGCTCGCGTGTCATAAGATTAAAGCTCTTATATATTTCCTGTATCTCGTCGATCTTGCTGTCGGTCTTAAGCTCAATATCAAATTCTCCCTGTGCAACTCGGCTCATGCTTCGGCTGAGATTTGAGATCTTTGAAAGTACCACTTTATTGACGAATATCGAGCACGCAACACCGACGACCACGCTGAAAGCGAGTATAAGCACCCATTCGGGCAGCACTATATCATCGGCTATAAGCGGAAAAAGATAAGAAAACGCAATAGACGCACCGAGTATCGAGAAAAGCTCCGCCGATACGATTATGATAAAATAAACGCTTAATCTTAATTTAAGCTTTTTATTCGGATTTTTCATTGCTTTACCACCTTATAACCTACACCGCGTATCGTGACTATTGAAAAATCGCGACTGTCGCGAAAACGGTCGCGCAAGCGCCCTATATGAACGTCGACCGTGTGTGTGTCGATGGGATCATACCCCCAGATCTCGTCCATAAGTTGCTGACGGGTAAAGATCTTTCCCGGCGAGGACGCCATCTTATAAAGCATCGAAAATTCCTTCTGCGGCAAAACGAAGCTTTCGCCGCCGACTGTGGCGGTCAATGAATCGTATTCAAGTACAGTTTCCCCGATGACGAGGCGACGCTCGCTTTGTATCTTCGCGCGGCGCAAAAGCGCACCGACGCGCAAGACCATTTCATTGACATTTACGGGCTTGACCATATAATCGTCAACTCCCGAAACGAACCCGAGCCGCATATCGTCAAATGCGTCCTTTGCCGTGATCATAAGCACCGGCATCGAATATCCGCCTTCCCGAAGCGCGCCGACAAGCTCATATCCGTTCATTACGGGCATCATTATATCTGAGATGACAAGATCAAAATAATCATTTTTCAAAAGCTCGAGTGCCTCGCGTCCGTTTTGCGCTCCTATTACGGAATATCCGTTTTTTTCAAGAACTCGCGAAAAGAGCAAAAGAAGCTCTCGATCGTCCTCTACTATAAGAATTTTATGCATTTATTAAACCTCCTCACCGACAGATAATGCGTAAATATTATATCGCCGTTCTGCCGTTTTTTGAAAAAGGAGATGAAAATTCATCTCCTTTTATTGCTTATTGGTCTTGTTGCGTCTTATTTATTGCAAATTACCTATTGACTGTTTCCGATTTATATTTTATAATAAAGTTGACCGCATGTCAATATATTACGTAGCAAAATTTTAACACAATTTTGCTGTATCAGGTGAGAACTATGCCTCAAAGCACTCGTATACACGAAACACATATAATGCAGGACGACCTGCTCCCGTTCATTTTCAGGACCGACCGCCCAGGACTTAATCCCGTTATATCGAACTGGCACGAAAATATTGAGCTGCTATGCTTTACCGAGGGCAGCGGTATTATACATTGCGGAGAAAACGATTATTCTGTTACTGCGAAAGATATAGCGGTTATAAATCCGAATATACTGCACCGCATAGAGGGGCAGCTGCTCTATCACTGCCTTATAGTTGACCGCAGCTTTTGCGAGCAAAACGGCATACCCGTGCTTTCGATTTTCTTCCGCGAGCTTATAAATGACGATCGTCTTTTTGAGCTTTTCTTGCGCATTGCAGACGAAATATCCACCGCAAAAAGCGATCTGCGCGAGGTTTCTTCTGTACCGACGGTCAGAGCCCTTGTTTTATCGCTTCTGTCGGAGCTTTGCCGCTTCCATATCGTTCCGAATTATTCCGAAAAGCGCTCAACCGCTTCTTCCGAACGGGTCAAAGCTATCATGATATATATCAGAACTCATTTTTCGGAGGAGATAACGCTTGATGCAATAGCGGAACATATCGGGGTAAGCAAATATCACCTTTCCCGTGAATTTCGCCGATTTACGGGCACGACCATATTTTATACACTTACCGCAATCAGATGCCGGGAAGCCCGACATATGCTTGCCGGCGGCGCAACCGTTTCAGAGGCGGCATCTGCCTGCGGCTTTGAAAATCTTTCCTATTTTTCACGCACATTTAAAAAGCACACCGGAAAGCTTCCGTCGGCTTATATCAAAAAAACATCTTAATGCAAGAAAAAGATACTCGGTTATCACAATTCAGCAAAAACTTTTTAATTTTTAAAAAAAGTGTTGACAAAGCGAAAATGATATGATATAATATCATTCGTTCCGCTGGTGTGGCTCAATGGCAGAGCAGCTGATTTGTAATCAGCAGGTTGTTGGTTCGACTCCGATCACCAGCTCCAGCCGACAGAGCCTTAACGGGCGACGTGGTATCAACATCGGATGCCAACAGGTGTCCGAGAATATGGGGGATTTCCCGAGCGGCCAAAGGGGGCAGACTGTAAATCTGTTGTCACTGACTTCGGTGGTCCGAATCCACAATCCCCCACCAGAAAGGTTGCATCAAATAG